>JBQCJS010000455.1:0-2915 GCA_051952485.1 Thermomicrobiales bacterium
GCCGTGGTCGTGCTGGACGTGGCATCGGTGATCGAACGGGTGGTGCTGGCGGCCATGCGTCCTCCGGAGGAGCATCGAAGGGTATGTACGTACAGTATACCCAATCGCTCGCCTCAGAAACGTGCCAGTCTCCTACTGCCCGGCGTATCGCTCCAGCAATGCCGGGAGTTGCTCGGAGAAGGACCCGTTCGAGATCACCCGCGCCACGCCGGCCGCCTTCGCCGCCCGGAACCCCTCGACATCGGTGTGGGCGCCGAACGCGATCACCGGCACACGCCGGTCCTGCGCCGCCACGGTGTCCCACGCGACGGGCCGGTTGAAATCCACGATCCCGAGCACCACGCCGTCTCCATCGATCGCCTCCGCGAAGGCGTCGGCGGTTGTCACGATCGTTCCGGCGAATCCCATCCCCTTCAGCGTCGTCCGGATACGCATCCCGAAGAAGAGGTCGCCGGAGAGCACGACCACCGTACCCCGGTTCCCGGCCTCAGGCACGCGCTCGTCGGCGGTCATGGCTCACCGCCCCACAAAGGCGGACGCCGGGCTGAGCGACGCGACCGCGACCGGGTCCGGCTCGCCGTCGAACGGCGGCAACGAAACCACGAAGACATCCTCCACCGCCGGGAGGGCGCGGATGTCCTCGATCGCGCTTTCGGGCACGGTGTCATCCACGTTCGTCACCATCAGGGCTTCCTCGCGCGGCGCGTGCCGCCCGACCTGCATTCCGGCGATGTTGACGTTGTGACGCCCCAGGATCGTCCCCAGCGAGCCGATCACCCCCGGCTGGTCGTGGTGGTGCGTGATCAGCACCTGGCCCTCCAGCGGGCGCTGCAGCGAGAAGCGGTCGACCTCCACGATGCCGGTCCGCACGCGGTCCCAGGTCACGGTCACGGTGTGATCGGATTCCTCGCCTCGCACCTCGAAGACGAAGCGCGGCAACAGCTCCGCATCCGGGTCGTCGACTTCCATCCCGACGTGAACGCCCGCCTCCTCGGCGACCATCCGCGCGTTGACCGGGGTTACCCGCCGCCCCAACCACTGTTCCAGGGCATGACTGAGGGCCGCACCGAGGGCATGTTCGGTCACGTCGCTCGGGACATGGCCGGTCACGGTGACGCCGAATCCGCGCGGCATCTCCGGGGAGAGCACCGACAGGAGGTGACCCGCCGCCCCCGCCACCGTCGTCAGCCGCCGCAGGATCGGTGCATCGATCGTCGCCTGCGGCAGGTTGACGGCATTGGCGACCGCCTCGCCGCGCAGCGCCGCCAGGGTGGAGGAGGCGATGACCTTCCCCACCGCGAGGAGCGCCTCCGCGCTCGACCCGCCGGTATGCGGCGTCAGCACGACATTCGGCAAGCCGAAGAGGGGGCTCTCCACACACGGCTCGTGCGGGAAGACATCGACGCCCGCTGCCGCGATGTGACCGCTGCGCAGCGCCGCCGCCAGGGCATCGGCGTCCACCAGTTCGCCGCGGGCGGCATTGATGACGATCGCGCCGGGCCGGAGCCGGGCGATCGTCTCCGCCGAGAGGATGTGGTGCGTCTCATCGGTCGAAGGCGCGTGGAAGGTCACGATCTCCGACCGCTCCCAGATCTCGTCCAGCGACACCCGTTCGACGCCGAGTTCCGCGAACCGGGCATCCGTGATGTAGGGGTCGTGCCCGATCAGGCGCATCTCGAACGCCCGCAAGCGGGTGGCGACGATCGACCCCACGCGCCCCAGCCCGACGATGCCGACCGTGCGGCCACGCAGGTCGATCGGCTTGATCTTCTTCCGCTCCCAGCGACCCGCGTGTGTCGATTCGTTGGCATACGGGATCTGGCGGGTGATCGCGAGCAGGAGGGCGACCGTGTGCTCGCCAGCCGAGGTCGCGTTCGCGCCCGGCGCGTTCAGCACGAGGACGCCGGCCTTCGTCGCCGCGTCGAGGTCGATATTGTCGACGCCCACCCCGGCGCGCGCGACCACCCGCAGCCGCTTGCCGGCCGCCAAGACGTCGGCGGAGACCTGTGTCTCGCTACGAACCACCAGCGCGTCGGCGACGGTGATCGCCTCCAGGAGCGCTGGGATATTCGTGCCATCGACGTCGACCAGGTCGGCATTCGCGGCGAGCTCCTCCCGCGCAGCCGGGTGGATGTTGTCGCTGATCACGATCAGCGGCCTCGCCGTGGCGCCCGGATCGCTGACCGGCTGCAACCCGGCGATCAGCGATCCCCGCCGTTCCACCTTCCGGCCGGCAACGACCTCGAGCTGCGCGAGGATCTCGGGATAGCCGGTGACGGACCGGATGGACGGCTCGTCCGCGACATCGATGTGGTGCTGCGGGTCGATCAGGAAGCAGCGAACGCCACCAGCCGCGTAGTTGCGTGCGTGGCGCTCGCTGTCCTCGATCGCGAAACCGCAGCCCTGTCGCCGGGCGAACGTCATCTTGTCGTCCGCGAAGATGACGTTGCAGGAAGGGAAGCCATGCTCCTTCAACCAGGCGACCGTCATCGCCGCCGAACTCTCCGGCCGCGCAGTGAGGATCAGCGCGTTACCCTCGCCAAGCAACTGGATGACGTCGGCGAGGAACTGCGCCGCACCCTCCGCCGGGGCAAGGCGGGAGGCCGGGCCGTCGTCCGCATAGACCCATTCCCGGACATCGAGCGGCACATTGAGGCCCGCCGAGTCGATAAAGGCCCGCTCCGGCAGGTCGATCCCGAAGTGGGCATTGGCGGCATGGGCGAGCGGCGCGGGATGCTCGGTGAGCACGCCATCCAGGTCGATGGCAATGCGGGCGGCCGGTCGTGGGGATGGGGCGGCTGCCGGGGTGCTGGAGGTGGTCATGGACGCTGGGATCTCCGGATCTGGGGCCGCGCACGGCCGCACGCTTCCACAAGGGCAATTGCGCGCAGGGGACCGTCGCGCCGGGCACATGG
>JBQCJS010000456.1:0-9459 GCA_051952485.1 Thermomicrobiales bacterium
CATGTGCGAGACGGAGGAATAGGCGATCAGCTTCTTCATGTCCGGTTGCACGAGGGCAACCAGCGCCCCATAGATGATCGCGACCACCGAGATGCCGACGATGAACGGCGTCCATGTCTTCGCGGCATCCGGGAAGAGCGGCAGGTTGAAGCGCAGGAGACCGTAGCCCCCCATCTTCAGCATGACGCTGGCCAGGATGACAGAGGCAGCGGTTGGCGCCTGGACGTGGGCATCCGGCAGCCAGGTGTGGACCGGGAACATCGGCACCTTAACCGCGAAGGCGATGAGGAAGGCAGCGAAGACCCAGAACTGGAAGGTCGTGCCGTAGTGACCGGTCTGCAGTTCGAGGATGTTGAGCGTGCGCGTGCCAGTCTGCTGGAAGTAGCTCTGGTAGGTCGCGACGATGCCGACCAGCATCAGCAGCGAGCCGAAGAGCGTATAGAGGAAGAACTTGATCGCCGCGTAGACGCGGTTGTTCGATCCCCAGATACCGATGAGCAGCGCCATCGGGATCAGCATCAGCTCCCAGAAGATGTAGAAGATGAAGAGGTCCAGCGCCATGAAGACGCCGAGCATGCCCGTCTCGAGCAGCAGCATCGCGATGTAGTACTCGCGGCGCCGGACGTTGATGGTGTCGTAGGACCAGATGATCGAGATCAGCGTCAGCAGCGTCGTCAGCGCGATCAGCAGGGTCGAGATCCCGTCCACGCCCAGGAAGTAGCTGATGCCGAGATCCTTCAGCCACACATGATGCTCGGTGAACTGGAAATCGGCATTGTGCTTCAGCTTGAAGAGGATCACGAGCGACAGCAGGAAGCTGACGACCGCTGCCCCCACGGCGATCTTGCGCGGGGCATCCTGGGACGCCTTCGGCGCCAGCAGGATGGCGAGCGCACCAATCGCCGGGACGTAGGCAATCAGGCTGAGAATCGGAAAGCTGTCCACGAGCTCCTCCGGAGCGGTTCAGGGGATCGGTGATCCCGGTCCAATGGTGGGGATGCGCGCGGGCACCGTTGCCCGCGCCACCGTGATGCGCGAATGAAACCCTACCGGAACAGGCTGGAGAACCCGGCCAGGTAGATGCCGATCAGCAACACCATCCCCAGGGCGATGGCGAAGGCGTAATTCGTGACGAGACCCGTCTGGACGTGGCGCAATCGCTGGCTGATCGCGCCGATGCCGGCCGCGACGCCATTGACCGTACCGTCGATGATCCTGACATCCACCACCCGCCACAGGAACTGCGAGAAGGTGTAGAGCGGCTGCACGATGCAGGCCTGGTAGATCTCGTCCCAGTACCACTTGTTGAGCAGGAAGTCGTAGAGCCACGGGAAGCGCTGGGCGAGTGCTTCCGCGCTGATCGTGCCCCGGATGTAGGTCAGCCAGGCGAACACGATGCCGGAGAGGGCGACGATCGTCGAGATGATGCCGAATGCCCAGGTCTGGCCGGAGGTCACATGGTGCGGCGCGGTGGGATAGCCCAGCGCGTTCACCGCGTGGCCCTCCTCGCTGCCGTGCTCGTCGGTGGCCGCGTGCTCGTCGGTCGAGGTGGCCGCGTGATCGCCTGCCGTGGCTTCGGCGGTCGCGTGATCCTCGGCGAGGACATAGAGCTGCGGCTGGGTGGAGGCGATCTGGCTGGCGGCGGCGTGCTCCTCGGCGCTCTCACCGTAGAAGACCGGTTCCAGGAACTTCTGGAATGGCCCCTTCTCCGGCGGGAAACCGACGAAGCCGATGAGCAGGGAGGGAACCGCGAGCGCCAGCAACGGAATTGCCATCCAGCCGCCCGATTCGTGCGGGTGGACGTGGGCGGTATCGAACCGCTCCTTGCCGAAGAAGACGATGAAGACGAGGCGGAACATGTAGAGCGCGGTCATGAAGGCCGCCGCAAGGGCGACGATCGCCAGGATCTTGCCGTGCAGGGAGCCGCTGGCCCAGGCGCCGACGATGATCTCGTCCTTCGACCAGAAGCCGGCGAAGGGGACGAGGCCGGCGTTCGCCAGCGAGCCAATCAGGAAGGTCCAGAAGGTGATCGGCATGTACTTGCGCAGGCCGCCCATTTTGCGGATGTCCTGCTCCTCGTGCATGCCGTGGATGACGGACCCGGCGCCGAGGAAGAGCAGCGCCTTGAAGAAGGCATGCGTCATCAGGTGGAAGATGGCGGGCACCCACGCCCCGGTGCCGAGCGCGAGGGCCATGTAGCCCAGCTGGCTGAGGGTGGAGAAGGCGACCACGCGCTTGATGTCGTTCTGCGTGATCGCGATGCTGGCCGCCATGAACGCCGTGAAGCCGCCGATGATCGCGACGACGGTCATCGCCGTCTCGGAACTCATGTAGATGACGTGCGTGCGGGCGACCATGTAGATGCCCGCCGTCACCATCGTGGCGGCGTGGATGAGGGCGGAGACGGGCGTCGGGCCCTCCATCGCGTCCGGCAGCCAGACGTGCAGCGGGAACTGCGCGCTCTTGCCGCAGGCGCCGATGAAGAGGAGGATGCCGATCGCGGTGAGCGTGCCCCCGGCGATGCCGAGCGCGGCGTGGTTCTGCACCTTCGCGAAGATGCCATCCTCGCCGTAGAAGTTCACCGAGCCGAAGGTCCAGAAGATCAGGATGACGCCGAGCCCGAAGCCAAGGTCACCGACGCGGTTGACGATGAAGGCCTTCTTCGCGGCGTTGCCGGCCGAACGGCGGCGGAAGTAGTAGCCGATCAGCAGGTAGGAGCAGAGGCCGACCGCCTCCCAGAAGACGAAGAGCAGGAGCAGGTTGTCGGCCAGCACCAGCATCAGCATCGAGAAGACGAAGAGCGGCAGGTAGGCGAAGAAGCGGTAGAACCCGCCATCGCCGTGCATGTAGCCCACCGAATAGATGTGGACAAGGAGGCCGACGGTCGTCACCACCACCAGCATGATCGCGGTGAGCTGATCGGCGTAGAGCGAGACATCGACGTGGAAATCGCCAGAGGGAATCCAGGTGAAGAGGCGCTGGTGCAGCGGCTCCCCATGCGCATGGACCTCCCGGAGCACCAGCAGCGCCATCACCCACGAGGCGGCGACCGCCGGGATGGAGATGAGGTACGCCTTGTCGCGAATGGCGGCGCGCCCGAAGAGGGCGTTGATGACAAACGCCGCCAGCGGTAGCAGTGGAATCAGATACAACCAGTTCGCCATCAATGCGTCCTCAACCTGGGCTCCCGCCCCTCGATCACGCCCACATCCGCCACGACTCCATCGTCGCGGCCCCTGCATGCGGTGCCCGCACGCAGCCCGTCCTAGTCACGCAGTTCGTGGATGTCATCGACATCGACCGTCTTGCCCCGGCGGCTCAGCGCCACGATGATCGCCAGGCCCACCGCCGCTTCCGCTGCCGCGACAGCGAGCACGAAGAGGACGAAGACCTGCCCGTTCAGCGTCTGGGTCTCGTTCGCGAACGCCACCAGCGTGATGTTGACGGCAGTCACCATCAGCTCGACGCACATGAAGATGATCAGCATGTTCCGCCGCGTCAGCAGGCCCATCATGCCGATGACGAAGAGCGCCGCGCTCAGGAACAGAAAGTGGTTTGTGGTCAGTTCACCCATGCGCCATCCCGTTTCGCGCGTTCACCGTCGAGCGCCCGCACCATTCGGCCTTGCGACCGCCGTGACTAATCGTTCGTCTCATCCGGGCGCCCCTGCCGCACGCCGACGCGTGTGTAGGCATCCGGGTCCTTGGTCATGATCAGCGTGCGGCCGGTCGACTGGAGCGCGGCCTCGCGCTGCGGATCGACCGTGATCGGGGTCTCGCCCTTCGGGCCTTCCGGCAGCAGGCCGTCGGCGCCGCGCGCGTGGGCCAGGCTGATGGTGTCGCGGCGGCGCTGGACCTTCTCACCCAGCCGCTCCGGCAGGGCAAGGACGACGGCGCCGATCACGCCCACGGTGAGGACCAGCGAGGTGACCTCGAAGGCCAGGAGGTACTTCGAATAGATGCGCAGGCCGATCGCCTGCGTATTGCCGCCCACCGAGTCGATCGCAGCGGCGGTATCCGTTCCCACAGCCCCCAGCGACGTCCGCGTGATGATCGCGGCGGCCAGTTCCAGCACGAGCACGATGCCCAGCAGCACGCTGAGGTTGCGCTGGAGCGGCGCGGCGGAAGAGAAGGACGGCAGGTCGTCGGGATCGACGAGCATCAGGACGAAGAGCATCAGGATCAGGATCGCGCCGGTGTAGACGATGATCTGGATCACCGCCAGGAACTCGGCCCCGAGCATGACGAAGATGCCGGCGACGTTCAGGAAGGTGAGGACGAGGAAGATGCCGGAATGCACCGGGTTCTTCGCCAGGACCATCCCGAGCGCGCAGAGGACCGACGCCGCGCCGATGACATAGAAGAAGATCAGTTCCCAGGGCATCAGGCCGCTCCTCGATCCTGGATGCGGAACCCGGATTCCCGGCCCGTTCCGCCCTTGCGCGCGTGCATCGGCGCGCCCGTGCATGCTACCGACATCAGAACAACTGCCCGTTGGCGATGATCCGCAGCAGGGCCGTGATGAAGATGTTGAACAGCGCCAGTGGCAGCAGCACCTTCCACGCCAGGCCCATCAGCTGGTCGAACCGGAAGCGGGGCAACGTCCCGCGCAGCCACACATAGAAGAAGAGGAAGGCGATGGTCTTCAGGAAGAGCCAGAGCAGCCCGAGCGCCCAGTACGTGTCCGCACCGGGGCCGTCCGTGCCGCCGAGGAAGAGCGTGCTCGCGAAGAGCGACACCACGATCATGTTGATGTATTCGCCCAGGAAGTAGAGCGAGAAGCGGAACCCGGAGTACTCGGTGTGGAACCCTGCCACCAGCTCCGTCTCCGCTTCCGGAAGGTCGAAGGGAGCGCGGTTCGTCTCGGCCACGGCGGCGATGAGGAAGAGGACGAAGGCCAGCGGCTGGGAGAGGATGAACCAGTTGCTGATGTGCAGCGGGCCGATCTCGATGGAGCGGGACTGCTCCACCATGATCCCCCGGAGGCTGAGGGTGCCGGAGAGGATGAAGATGCCCACCAGGGAGAAGCCGAGGATCAGTTCGTAGGAGATCACCTGCGCCGCCGAGCGGAGGCCGCCGAGGAGGGCGAAGCGGTTCGCGGAAGCCCAGGCGCCGAGGATGATGCCGTAGACACCGGCCGAACCGACCGCCAGCACGAAGAGCGCGCCGACATTCAGGTCCGCCGCGAAGAGGTTGACCTGGTGGCCCCAGAGGTCGATGGTGCCGCCGAAGGGGATCACCGAGGCGGCGGTGAGGGCCGCGACGAAGACGGCCACCGGCGCGAAGAGGAAGACCCACTTGTCCGCCGCGGCGGGGATGAGGTCCTCCTTGCCGAGCAGCTTTACGGCGTCGGCGAGCGGCTGGAAGAGGCCGTGCGGGCCGGAGCGCGTGGGGCCAAGGCGGTCCTGCATGGCCGCGAGGACCTTGCGCTCGAACCACGTCATGTACGCCATGCTGATCAGCAGGACGTTCAGGACGATGAAGGCCACAATGAATGAGACCCAGATTGGTTGATCTGCCATCGTTTGCTTTCAGCCCTCGACGGGCGCCCGGCGCATGCTACCCACCCCGGCAGCCCTGCGCGCGAATGCTCCGTCGCCTCTCCCCAACTGGCAGGAACGATGGTCGCTCCAGCCCCTCGAACCCCATTGTCGTGTCGCCGTAGATGCGGCCCGTGTCCTCAGCGGTCCACCGAGCCGAGCACGATGTCAATTGTCCCGATCAGGGCCACCATGTCCGCGAGCATCGCTCCCTGCGCCATGTGCGGCAGCACGGAGAGATTCACGAAGTCCGGTGTCCGGATGCGGAAACGATACGGCATCGGGCCGCCGTCTGACACGATGTAGTAGCCCATCTCCCCCTTGGAGTGCTCGACGGACGCCCATGCCTCGCCGACGGGCGGGTTGAATCCCTTGATCGTCCAGATGAAGTGGCGCTGCATGTCCTCGGCGGTGGTCATCGTGCCCTTGTGCGGGGGGATGACATAGGCCGATTCGTAGGCCATCAGCGGCGAATCCATCTTCTCGACGTGATCCAGCGCCTGCTCCACGAGCCGGATCGCCTGGCGCATCTCCTCCTGGCGGACGAGATAGCGGTCGAACGTGTCGCCATGCTGGCCGATCGGCACCTCGAAATCGAGGCGGTCGTAGACCAGGTATGGCGTCGCCTTGCGGACGTCGTAGTTGATGCCCGATCCCCGGAGGCAGGCCCCGGTGAGCGAGTAGGAGATCGCCGCTTCCGGCGAGATGATGCCGACGCCCTTGGTGCGGGTGAGCCAGATCGGGTTGGCGTCGAGCAGCGTGGTGTATTCCTTCTGGCGCTGCGGGAAGATGCGGATGAAGGCCCGGATCTTCTCCACCAGGCCGTCCGGGATCTCGCGGGAGAAGCCGCCGATCTCCATCATGTTGGTGGTGAGGCGGGCGCCGCAGAAGGATTCGAAGATGTCGAGGATCAGTTCGCGCTCGCGGAAGCAGTAGAGCGACATCGAGAGCGCCCCGATGTCCAGCGCGTGCGTGCCCAGCCACACGAGGTGGGAGGCGATGCGGCTGAGCTCGGCCATGATCACGCGCCAGTACTGCGCGCGCTCCGGCGCCTCCACGCCGCAGAGCTTCTCCACGGTGAGGATGTAGGCCAGGTTGTTCAGCGGCGCGGCCACGTAGTCGGTGCGATCCGTCCACGGGGTGAGCTGGGCGTAGCGGTGGGCCTCGCCGAGCTTCTCCGTGCCGCGATGGAGGTAGCCGATGACCGGGTCGCACTCGGCGACGATCTCGCCGTCGAGCTTGAGGAGCACGCGGAGCACGCCGTGTGTGGACGGGTGCTGCGGCCCCATGTTCAGGGTCATCAGGCGGTCGCCGTTCTCCAGCGTCCGGTCGTCGGTGATGGAGAGCGTGCCGGTGGGCGGTACATTCGGATTGACGAACTCGCCGGGGCGGCCATAGGGCGTGGAGGCGATGTCCTCCACCAGGCCGCGATCGGTGCTCGGGGCGCCAGATGTCGTGGAAGCCATGGACTAGACCCCCCTTCCGGTCCACCGCGTGCGGACACGCGGGACGGTGCGCTCGGTGTTGTAGACGGGGAATTCCTTCCAGCCGCGCAGGGGGTAATCCTTGCGCAGCGGATGGCCCTCGTCCCAGTCATCGGCAAGCAGCATGCGCTTCAGGTTCGGGTGACCCTCGAAGATCACGCCGAACATGTCATACGCCTCGCGCTCCAGCCAATTGGCGCCGTTCCACACCGGGACGAGCGACGGCACGGTCTCCCCGTCGTCGATGCCGGCCTTCAGGCGCAGGCGGACGCGATTCGGGATGGAATAGAGCTGCACCACTACGTCGAACCGGGGCGCGGTGCGCATGCGCAGCATATCCACCGCCGTGAGGTCGGTGAGGAAGTTGATCGCCAGCTGCTCGTGATCGCGGATGACGTAGCAGATCTCGCGCAGCTGCGATGGCCGGACGTGGATGGTCGTCTCGTCCCGGAAGCGGATGATGTCCAGCACGTCGTCCGGGAAGACGCGACGCAGTTCGCGCACGACCGGATGCTTCTCGATGTCCTCGTCGAAATAGAGGGCCCGCGCCCAGGGATCGCCCTCGATCACCGGGGCCGGCGTCGTGGCGAGATCCTGCATGGGCTCCTCGGCCTCGGGGAGCGGCTGCTCGCCCTCGGCCGCAGCGGCCGCTTCCTGGCTCGCGCTCGGCAGGTCGCCCTGTTCCGGGGCGAGATCGGCGACCGCCTCGGCCACCTGCTCCGGCTGGGCGATCGGCGCGGAGGCGTCGGCAGCCGACTTCGGCTCCGGCGACGGACCGTTGCCGGAGGTCTCGGCGACCGGCGGCTCCTGCGCGGGAACCGGATTCTCCGCCGTGCCGGCGTCGAGGCGGCTTGCCTCGGATGCGGCATCGGCGGTAGACGCTTCCGGCTGCGCCTCGGGGTTCTCTTGGGGGTTGTTCCGGGCGTTCGTGTCGCCGTCGCTCACGATCTCTTCCTCCAGCCTGCCAGCGAACGCAGCGTTGTCGCTCACGGCAGCGGCCCGCGAGGGCCATGCCCACAGCCGGGACGGGCGCCCGCTAGGCGCGCATCCCCGCCATCACTTCTTCACGATCGGCGCGCCGCTGGGCCTCCGCGGCGTCGACACCCTGCTTCTTGGCCATCGTCTCGTACTTGATGACCTTGTTCTGCAGTTGCAGGATGCCGTAGTAGAGCGATTCCGGGGTCGGCGGACAACCGGGGACATAGACATCGACCGGCACCACCTGATCGACGCCCTGCACCACCGCGTAGGTGTCGTAGGGGCCGCCGACGTTCGCGCAGGAGCCCATGGAGATGACCCACTTCGGCTCCGGCATCTGGTCGTAGAGGGTGCGGACGATCGGCGCCATCTTCTTGGTCACGGTGCCGGCGACGATCATGAGGTCCGCCTGCCGCGGCGAGGCGCGGTAGAGCATCCCGAACCGCTCGGCGAGGTCCCAGCGGGACATGGAGGCACCGATCATCTCGATCGCGCAGCACGCCAGGCCGAACTGGAGCCACCAGAGGGAGGAACGCCGTCCCCAGTTGAAGAGGAAATCGAGCGACGTGATGAAGACGTTCTTGTCGAAGCGATCGTCGATCAGACCCATTCCAGGGCCCCCTTCTTCCATGCGTAGACATAGCCAATGAGGAGCAAGCCGAGGAAGACCATCATGTCCACGAAGCCGAAGAGGCCGAGCCGATCCAGGTTGACGGCCCACGGATAGATGAAGACGGCTTCGAGATCGAAGACGACGAAGAGCATGCCGATCACATAGAAGCGGGGGGTGAAGTAGACCTTCGTGGGGGACACGTCCGGGATGCCACTCTCGTAGGGCATCTCCTTGACGGGGTTGGGCTTGGAAGGGGCCGCCGCGCGGTTGAGGAGGAGCAGCGCGTTGCCCATCGCGAAGGCCGCGCCGATCATGAAGATGATAACGACCCAATTCTCCCCGAAGGTGTGCACCGATCCCTCTCCTGCGTGGTCGTGCGTTCGCAGCGGTGCGGCGAAGGCCAGCGAGGCTGCGTGGCGTCATTGCCTGAACCCGGGTAGGCGGCCTGGGAGCGACGCTGTCCTGCGTCCGTTCGCGTCGTTGACGGGACGGTCATGCTCCCCAACCGGGTCGCGAACGGGGGTCCGCGAAGCCGTGTGTATGGTATCACAATCTTCAGGTAGGACCGATTCGCAGGTGGGATCGTGTCGGAGGTTGACCAGCCTGCCCTTCCGCGCCGGCACGACCCGGCAGCGGCGGGGACGCCGGCACCCCATCCGCCAGGCGATCCGGACGGCGGCGCACGACGCACCTCCGGCCCCCGAACCCCACGCCGGCCCGACCTGTGGACCCTGGACCAAGCGCGGCCAGAACGACCGCAACGACGCCAATCCGCCGGATCACGCTCCCCGAACGCCAGCAATCCCGCCCCATTCATCCTAACGGACCGAAAACCGTATCCGATT
>JBQCJS010000457.1:0-5856 GCA_051952485.1 Thermomicrobiales bacterium
AAACGGGTTGCGCACGCTGGTTTTTTTCTATTGTTGGGTTGCGGTGCGGGTACTCTACATTTCAAAACAAATTGGGAGGGGGGGGGGCTTTGCGGGGTGCCCGTGCATCCCCCGCCCTGTCGATCCATTCGGGATGCCGGGACCGTCAACGGCCCCGGCGTCGGCTCCAGGCTTGCGCCGGGTCAACGCGGGCATCACCCGACGCCCTGCGAGAACCGCTCGCAGGGCCACCAATGACCACGATTCGCACGCCGGTACCCTATACTCGCGACATGAGTGAACGAAACGCCTCCCCCACTTCCGATAGCCGCACCCACCAGCCCGCCGAATCGCCGGATGCCGTGCGCGAGCAGCTCGAACGCGCCGCCGCGACGCTCCTCCCCGGATTCACCGCGCCCCAGCCGCTGGGCGGCTCGCCCCACCTGCTGCGCGTCTCCACGCCGGATGGCCTCCGCGTGGTGCGGCGGTGGGACGAGGCGACGACCGGAGGCCGGATCGCCTTCATCGCCCGCGCGCTCGATCGTGCCAACGATGCCGGGGTGCCAATGCTGCCGCGCATCCTGCCGGTGCCGGATCGTGATGGCGCATCCTCCCTCCTGCTGGACGGGCGGCTCTTCACGGCGGCAACCTGGCAGGAGGGGCGTCCTTTCGCCCGCTACGGGCACTACCGTGACCCCGATGGCGCGACGATCGACATCCCCGTGCCGACGGCGACACCGGTCGAGGAGGTCGCCTTCGCCGCGGCCCGCATCCTGGGGCGGTTCCACGTCGCCACGCGCGACCTGGCCGCCGCTCCGGATGCCCCGAAGGCGCCGCTCGCCGACTTCCTGAGGGCAGCAACCCGTCAATGGCAGAGCGACAAGCGGCGGCTTGGCGACAAGGCGGCGGGGTCATCCGAGATCCGCCGCTGGCTCCGCTGCGGGAACCGCGTGATGGGTGTGGGGCCGGAACGTCTGGAAGCGACCGCCGGCATCCTCGACGACACCGGAACGGTGGTTCACGGCGACCTCTGGCCGACGCACCTGCTCCTCTCCCCGCGGAACGAGCTCGCCGGCATCGCGGGGTGGGCCGCGACAACGACCAGCTCTCCCGTGCTCGACCTGGTGCAGCTCGCGGGGCATGTGAAGGGCTGGACCGCAGCGATCACCGAGGACCTCATCGGCGCCTATCACGATGTCGCCCCGCTCACGCCGGAGCAACGGCGCTCGATTCCAGTCGTTGCCGCGATCGACCTCGTGGGTCGGGTAGCGCACCTGCTGGACCTCGCGGTGCTCGACGAGCGGATGCGGGGTCACGAGGCCGAACCGGTGCTGCGCAGCGGCCTGAACGTGCTGCTGCACGCGCTGGAGACGCTGACGAACGTGCTGGTGCCCGAGGAGGCGCGGAAGTACCAGCCGGCGCGGGCCGGTTCGCCCGATCGGGGCGGACGGCGCGACGGCGGGCGTCCGCAGGGGAGGCCGGGCGGGATCAGAAGATCCTGGACAGCCCCCACGACGCCAGCGAGAAGAGGATCAGGAGACCGATCACGCCCAGGGTCACCACGAGGAACGCGGAAAGAATCGTGACGAAGGCCGATCGCTCGCTCCGCTGGCGGTCGCGCCGTTCCGATGCGGTGATGTCGCGCTTCAGTCCCTGGCCGAACGGGTCCGTCCCGGCGGCCGGGCCGCTGAAGCCGGGAACGTAGCGCTTCATTATCTGGTCCTGGATCTCCTGCTGGCGGATGGTCTGGTCGTAGGCCCGCCGCTTCGCGGGGTCGGAGAGGATCGCATAGGCGGCGTTGAGGTCCTTCGACAGGTTCTCGGCGGCGGCGCGACGGTTCTCCGGCACCCGGTCCGGATGCACGCGACGCATCGATTCCCGGTAGGCCTTGGTGATGTCGGCCTTGGTGGCGGTGAACGGAACGTTCAGGAGCTGGTAGAGCGTGTCGGCGTCGGGATCGACCGCGGCAACGGAACCGGGCCGCGAGCGCGTTCCACCGCCCCGGCTGCCCTGCCCTCCTTGCGATTGCGACCGATAGCCACCACTGGACGCCACGACTGCGCTCCCGAAGCGGTGCGGGTCCGCTTCCCCTGCCGCTCCGTGCGACCGTCGCATTGTAGTCCAGCCGGCATGCGCCCGAAACGCGACACGTTCCACTGCTGCGCCCAGACCCGCGCAATCGCTACAATTACAGGCACCATCGACCCCGTCGATCGGCCGGAATGTCATCGTCATAGACGCGCCTCAGCCTGGCGCATCGCTCGCATGCCCGTTCTGGTTCCCGTCGCCACCGTCGTCCCCGGCGGTCGTGTTCCTGTCCCGAGCGAAAGGACATCCGGTGCGCATTCATCTGGTGACCGTCCCCTATCGTTATGACGAGCGCGATTCCGGGCTGGGACTCGGCCCGTCCGCCCTGGTCGCCGCCGGCATCGCCACCACCCTGGAGAAGCACGGTCACACGGTGGACGGTCCCGCCATCGTCACGCTGCCGGACGACGAGCGGGTGGATGGCCCCGTCGCGGCCAACATCGGTCGCCTGGGCGCCCACACCGCCGACGCAGTGGCCGCCGCGCGGAACGACGGCGCGGGTGTGCTGGTGCTGGCGGGCGACGACACGGCGGCGATCGGGGTGATCGCCGGACTCCAGCAAGCACACGGGGCCGCGACCCGTATCGGCCTCGTCTGGGTCGACGCGCACGCGGACTTCAACACCCCGGAGACCTCGTACAGCGGCATCCTGGCCGGGATGCCGGTCGCGATCCTGGCCGGCCTGGCCGGTCCCATCTGGCGGGGGTCCGCGGGCTTGCAGGCCACGATTCCCACCGACCGCATCCACATCCTCGGCCCGCGCGAGGTCGACGAGAAGGAGGCGGCCCTCCTCCGCTCCACCGATGTCCGCCTGATCCCGGATGCCGAACTGGGCGACGCTGGCCACGTCGGCCGCGTGATCGAGCAACTCGCCAGCCAGGTCGACCTGGTTGCCCTCCACATCGACCTCGATGTGCTCGATCCGTCGTTGGTGCCGAGCTCGTCCACGCCATCGCCGGATGGCCTGACCCTGAGCGAGGCCAGCGACATCCTCGCGTCCGTCCTCACCACCGGGAAGGTGGCGACCCTCACGGTCGCAGGGTTGAATCCCGGAGCGGGCGCCCGTGGCACGCGCTCGGTCGAGTCGGCGCACAAGCTGATCGACCGCGCCCTGTCGCGTTGGCGGGCCAGCGGATCGGACCAGGCATGAGTGCCGAACGTGGAGAGGACATGTCCGCCGGGCGCGAACACGACCTGACCACGCCCCTGGCGTTGCGCTGCGCCGCGCTGTTCGCCGACCGCATCGCCGCCGGGGAAGTCGATGTCGTCGACCTGCCGGATGAGCGGGCCGTGGAGATCCAGGCCGACGAATGGACCCTCCACCTGGAAGGGGACCCGATTGTTTTCGCCTTCGTCGCGATCGAGCAGGAACCCGAGGGGGCCGACGAACTGGCCGGAGCCCTCCGCACGACGATCGCCCCGGACGACCTCGCCACCCTGCGGGTCCTGGACGCGGAGCTGGACGGCACGCTTTCCCTCCAGTTGGCGGCCTCCGGGGATGCGTTGTCCGGGGTCCTCGCCGGCCTGCTTCGGGAACCCACGAACCGCTGACCTGCATTCCCCGCCGTTCGCGAAGCGCCCCTTGCCGGCTGGCCATGGGCGCTTCTTCGTCGTCTCACCGCGCCGGGCTGAAGACGGATTCCGGTTACGCCGCATGCGGAAATCGGGCCGCCATGACGTCGGCCCCACGAGACGCGCTGTGCCGTGGCATTGTCGCCGTCCGGGCCGTGGATGGGACCAGCACGGCGATCCACAGGATTCGGTCGAAGACGGCCAGCGATGGAGACACGGAGCAGGGGCTACGTGCCGAGCATCGGGTGCGGATTCATCCAGCGCCGATTCAGCCGTTTTTCAGGGATGGTTCAGTGCCGGTTCAGTCGTCGGGACGACACTTCATTCCGATGGGATCGCGGTGTTCCCTCGCATCGATGCACCACCGTTCCTGCTTCTTCATCCCGCACCGCCGTCACCATATCCACAACCACCGTCGAGAAAGGCCTCACCCATGTCCCAGGAACCATCGGTATCCGGTCCATCTCCATCGAGCCGGGCGTCCCGATCGATCCGCCGCTCGCGTCTCACCTCCCTCTTCGCCACCCTCGCCCTCACGCTCATGCTTGCGGTCGGCATCCAGCGACTCGACCTCGTTTCCGCCCAGGAGACGACCGCCACCCCGACCGCGACGGTCGCGACAGCCGACTCCGCCAACACCACCAACGGTGAACAGACCTTCTCCGTGGCCGATGTCGCGGCGAAGGCGAACAACGCCGTCGTCACCATCTACACCTACACCTCCCAGGCCCAGCAGCAATCTGGCGGCGTCCAGCTTCCCGGCAGCGGCAACCAGCAGCAGGGCAACGGCGACACGCAGCCGGGCGGCAACAGCCAGGACAACGGGAACAGCCAGAACGGCACCGGCACCGAGCAGGAGCTCGGCGCGGGCTCCGGCTGGATCTATGACAGCGCCGGCCATGTGATCACGAACAACCACGTCGTCGAAGGCGCCGACAAGTTCGTCGTGCAGTTCGCCGACGGCACCCAGGCGGACGCCACGCTGGTCGGCACCGATCCGTTCCAGGATGTCGCCGTGCTGAAGCTGGCCGATGGCACCAAGATCCCCGAGGTCGCGACGGTCGGTGATTCGTCCGCGATGCGCGCCGGCGACCAGGTCGTGGCGATCGGCAGCCCGCTGGGCGAGTTCACGAACACGGTTTCGGAAGGCATCATCGGCGGCCTCGACCGCTCGCTGGACACCGGCGAAGGCTATTCGCTGCAGAACCTGATCCAGCACGATGCGCCGATCTCGCCGGGCAACTCCGGCGGCCCGCTCCTCAACATGGAGGGCCAGGTCATCGGCATGAACGTCGCGAAGGTCGACTACCAGCAGGCGAACGGCGCGTCGGCGACCGGCCTCGGCTTCGCGATCGATGGCAACACGGTCAAGAAGATCGCCGACGAGATCATCGCGAACAACGGCAACGTGAAGTACCCCTACCTCGGTATCGCGAGCCAGGAGACCCAGGACGGACAGCAGGTCGTGCAGGTGCAGGACGGCAGCCCGGCCGCGACGGCCGGCCTCCAGCCGGGTGATGTCATTATCGCCGTGGACGGCACGACGCTGGATTCCGATCACCTGCTGCAGGACGAGCTGTTCAAGCACCAGGTGGGCGACAAGGTCGAACTCACGGTCGACCGCGATGGGCAGACGATGACCATCACCGTCACGCTCGGCGAGCGCCCGTCCGGCGTCTAGGACACCCCTCGCATCCAGTCCCCGATATGGATCACTCGCCCAGGGGCCGCCATCGTGACGATGGCGGCCCCTGGCCTGTCCGAAGGGTCGCAAGGCATACCGCCGTATCCGACATGGCCGCCACAGGTACACCGTCCTGGCGTGGAGGTGCGATCCTCGCAGCGGCGACCGGTGATCGCCCATGCGCAATGACCGTGCGGTGCTGGCTGGGGTTCCGAAGGCTCGAGCGGTCGACTGACCGCGATGGGTATGCGTCTTCACAGCGGATCGCAACACATCCGCGACAGGTTCCTCATGGACACCTCAGGAACGGCTCAGGTTCGGCTCAGGCGGGGAAGCGATCATCAGGACATCGGAACCGCGGGCAGCGATCCTCCCCTCCCCCCACCCAACGCCCGCGGTTCCAACCCCCACATCCCATTCCCCTTCTCCCCCCCAAGAGGTCGACGGCCCTGGCAACGATGCCAGGGCCGTTTGCCGTTCCAGCCCGGGAACGGTGGATTCGGGGCTGTGTTTCAGGAAGCATTCAGCCTGCA
>JBQCJS010000458.1:0-2620 GCA_051952485.1 Thermomicrobiales bacterium
GAATCGCGAGCGGGCGACCTCGGCCCTCGCGACGTCCAGGTCGTGCCCGGGCATGTCGGCCTCCCACGTCCTGCCGAGCATCCCCGGCGCAATGACCCCCCGGGCCGGCTGCACGCTCGCGCCCGCCGCCTCGGCCAGCCTTGCCCACGGAAAACCGATCTGGATGGCGCTTCGTATGTGGATATCATCCAGCGGCGCCATCGAAGGGCTCAACGCGAGGTAGAGCAGCGAGAAATCCGGCGTCGCCACGATCGTCGGGGAGCCCGCTCCACTGGCCGGGTCGGCCAGTAGCGCCGCCTCGTCGGCGGGCAATCCGCTCGCGATGTCGATGGTTCCCGCCTGCAGCAGGTTCGCTGGACTGGACGCCGAGGCCCCGACGAGAAACGACAGTGACGAAACAGTACCAGGACCTTCGTAAGGGGATTGAAGGCGGGTCATTGTCAACAATTCGAATGAAGCCGGTCCGGATAGCCTGAAGGGACCGCTCCCATTGCGCTCGACCGCCCCCGTCGCGGTGGTATCGACGACCGATGCGGCGACGCTTGCCAGCTTCTCCGGAAAGGCAGCATCGGGCCGGGAAAGCGCGATGGTGAAGGTGTGCTCATCCCTGATCTCGACTCCGGAAAGCCGCGCGGAGTGGCCGGCAAGCACCGATTCCGCGCCCACGATCCCGGCCAGCTGCCCGGCACCCGCGAGGGCCGAGCCGTCTCCGCCCGCCGTCTCCGGGTTCAACGCCCGGGCGAACGATGCCGCGACATCGTCCGCAACGATCGGTCGTCCATCGTGGAAGGTCGCTCCGGCCCGCATCCGGACCGCAAAGACCGTCGCTTCCGCATCAGGGATCACCGACTCGGCCAGGGCGGGACGCAACTCCATGTCCGAATCGAGCGCGAGCAGTCCCCGGAAGAGTTGCCGGACCACGATCATCGTGGCGCTGTCCCGGACCAGCGCCGGATCGAGCGTGGTGATGGGGGTCGTCGGGCCAGCCAGCGTGATGTGCAGCCCGTCCGCCGCCGGCGTCGCTTGCCGCGCCCGCGCCACCCGCACACCCCATGGCCGGCAGGCGAGCGATGCCGCGCCCACGATGCTTCCCGCCGTGAATGCCCGTCTCGTGACCCCCATCATCAGCCTTTCCTGCCGAAGGACTTCCTGACCCCGACGCCGCATCGGGTGGACACACGACGTACCATAGACCATCGACCTGTCTGGCGCTGTGCGAGGACCCGCCACCGTGACCGATCTCCTGCCCCTCTTCCCGCTCGGGACCGTGATGTTTCCGGGAATGCCGCTTCCGCTCCGCGTCTTCGAGGAGCGCTATCGCCGCATGCTCGACGATCGCCACCTGAGCGATCCGGCCTTCGGCATCGTCCTCCTGCGCTCCGGTCGCGACATTGACCGCCCGGCGACGCACGACCTCCACCAGGTCGGCACCGCGATCCGCATCGTGTCACGCCGTCGTCGGCCCGATGGCCAGTCCGACCTGATCGTGAACGGCACGCGCCGCTTCTCCATCAAGGCGGTCAACTGGGACCTCGGCTATGGCCTCGCGACGGTCGAATGGCACGACGACCGGCCGGGCGATCCGGACGCGCTGGCGCCCTCCATGCACCGAGCCCTCGCCACCTTCGACCGCTATGTCGAATCGGTGACGGCCATCACCGGCCGGGCGTTCGAAGGGGTCCGCATGAGCGATGACCCGGTGGTGGCATCGTGGGACCTGGCGGCGCGGCTGCCGCTCCACACCTGGGAGCGCCAGCGCCTGCTCGAACGGGACACGGCGGCGGAACGATTCGCGGACCTCGCCTACTTCGTGCGGCGGGAACAGCGGCTGCTCGCGGTTTCGGGCGTGCTCGGTGTCGCCCTCAACCATCCGGGGCATACCTTCACCCTGAACTGACCGGAGGTTCGGCGCCGGCATCCGGCACGAAGCCCCGCTGGCGCAGCCAGGCGGCGACGATCCCGGCCACCTCCGCGGCATCGAGCGGGGTGGTATCCACCACCAGATCCGCGGCCGCGAATGCCGGCGCGAGCCGCTCCCGCTGGCTGGCGTAGACCGATGCCGGCCAGGTGGGAGCACGCCGGGCCCGCAATGTCGCCAGATCCACGTCGAGGCCGATCAGGACGTCAGGCCGCTGGCGGCGCCACAGGTCCGTGACGATGCTGTGCTCCTGCGCCACGATCCGGGGATCGAGCCCAAGTTCCCGCAACGCGGTCGCGAGGGTGGACTTGCCGGAAGCGCAGGGTCCCACGATCACCACGATGGGCGCCCTGTCTTCGCCGTGCTTCCGCATCGCCTGCTTCTCCAGTTCCGTCCCGGCTACCGCATCCCCGCATCAACCCATCGGGATCGCCACCTGCATCCGGCGAATCGCCGGACCGTTGCTCTCCGACGCCGGCTGGAGACTGAGCGCGACGACCGCCATGTCATCTCCCGGCAACCCGGAATCCTTCGCGATCGCGCGAGCCAGGATCGCATCGGCGATCTCCTGCGCGGACGATCCGTGACCGAGCAGCTCGGTCGCCAGCGCCGGAAAGTCGATCGGTTCTCCGCCTCGCTTGCGACCGGCGTGGGGGATGCCATCCGTGAACATCGCCAGTTGTGTTCCCGGGCGCATCGGCA
>JBQCJS010000459.1:0-8007 GCA_051952485.1 Thermomicrobiales bacterium
TCGTCCTCGTTGCCGATCGGCGTCTCCAGCGAGATGGTGCGCTGGGCCGCCTGCACGATCTGGTGAATCTTCTCCGGGGCGACGGCCATCGCCTCGGCGACTTCTTCCGGGGTCGGCTGGCGACCGAGTTCCTGCGCGAGCAGGTTCAGGGTCTTGCGGTAGCGGGAGATGGAATCACCCATGTGGACCGGGAGGCGGATCGTCCGGCTCTGGTCCGCGATGGCGCGGGTGATGGCCTGGCGAATCCACCACGTCGCATAGGTGCTGAAGCGGAAGCCCTTCCGCCAGTCGTACTTCTGCACCGCGCGCATCAGGCCGATGTTGCCCTCCTGGATCAGGTCGAGCAGGGTGAGGCCACGATTGACATAGCGCTTGGCGATGGAGACGACGAGGCGCAGGTTGGCGCGCACGAACTGCTGCACGGCCTGAAGGTCGCCATTCTCGACCCGCTTGGCGAGGTCGATCTCCTGGGCGTGGGTGAGCAGCGGGGTCTCGGCGATCTCGCGGAGATAGAGCCGGACCGGATCGTTGATGAAGTTCGGATCGAGCCGCTGCAGGACATCGAGATCGCGTTCGAGATCGACTTCGGGCTCGACCTCGTCCGCCATCTGTGTGGTAATCTCTTCGGGAACTTCAGCCTTCTCTTCGCCATTAATGCTGTCGCTGACGAACTTGTCGAGATCGGCTACATCGTAGGTTGCCATGCGGTCGCTCATTGGGTTCATGCTCCTTACGTGGCGGCCGGGGCCGGGCACACAGCCAACGTCATCCGCACGAGCGATGCCCGCGAGGCTCCGTGTGTGTCCGGAGTGGTGCTTCCCGTCCACTTATGTATACGCACAACGCGGCCAAACGGATGTGTCGCCGCCATCCAGCTTGGCGTATCGGTGGGCTGTGATGCTGAAAGCTGGCGCCAGCCGCGGCCAGTCATCGGATGACCGCTGGCGTAGCGGGGCCGAGGCACGCTGTGCACGCCTCTCGATATGCCAGTATAGCGATGAGTGAATACACTGTAAATACCCCCTGGTGTGGAGCCGCGTGTCGCCGCCTGTCCCTGAAACAGACGACCGGAACGATGCGAAGCGGGGCCGCATCGTTCCGGTTGACTCGCACCCGAGCGGGTTAGTGGCCGCAGCCGCAGCCCTGGGAGGTCTGGGCGTTGTCGCCCGTGTCGAAGGAGTGCCCGCAGGAGCAGCTCGCGACGGCGTTCGGGTTGCGGACCGTGAAGCCGCCGCCCATGAGGGAGTTGACGTAATCGATCTCGGCGCCATTGAGGTACATCGCGCTGAAGTTGTCGACCAGGACGCGCACGCCCTGCGTCTCGATCACTTCATCGCCCTCATCGGAGGCCTCGTCGATGGTCATGCCGTACTGGAGGCCGGAGCAGCCACCGGGAGCGACGAAGACGCGCAGTGCGTGATCCGGGGTGCCCTGCTCGGTGAGGAAATCGCGGAGCTGCGAGACCGCTTCGGTGGTCATGGTGATCATGCGTGTGATGCCCCCTCGGGAGAGAAACGGTTGCGGAGCGAGGCCGTATACTTGCCATTGCACTCGCTTTCCTAATGTAAGGATAGCCCCTGACGGGAAAGTGTCAAGACGACGTTATGTGCGCTCCGCCCGTTCCGGGCGTCCAACCCACTCCCATTTCCATGACAAGGAAAGTCCCCGCTTGCCCCGACCGACCCGCTCCGTTCCCAACCGTCCCAAGGCCCACGATCGGGGCCAGGAAACCGGCCGCGCCACCCGGTCCGGCTCCCGGGCCCGTCCCGATGCGAAACCGCCCGCCATCGTCACGGAGGCGCCAGCGGGACTGCCGCAGGGTCGGGTGATCCGGGCGCACGGCCTCTGGTACGAGGTGGTTCTGGACGAGCCGGTCGCCGGGTCGTCTCTCGTGCTGGCGACGGTGCGTGGGCAGTTGAAGCGGGAGATGCGCCGGACCGACATCGTCGCCGTCGGCGATCGTGTGGCGGTAGCGCTCCTGCCGGACCGGGAAGCCGTGATCGAGTGGGTCGGTCCGCGCTCGCGGGCGCTGGTCCGCACCGCCCGCAACACCCGTGACACCGATCAGGTGATCGTGGCCAACCTGGACCAGGTGCTGTTCGTCTTCGCGGTCCGCGACCCGGCCCCCCACGTGCGGATGCTCGACCGCTTCCTGGTGCTGGCGGAACTCCAGCAGCTGCCTGCTGCGATCGTGGTGGGCAAAATGGACCTCGATGAGCCGTCCGCGCCCGAGGCGGCGCGCACCGTCTTCTCCGAATACGAGGGTGTCTATCCGGTGCATTTCGTGAGCGCACGCACCCGCGAGGGATTGGCGGGCCTCCGCGCCGCCCTCGACGGAAAGGTGTCGGCCGTCGCGGGTCCTTCCGGCGTTGGCAAGTCGAGCCTGCTGAACGCGCTTGATCCGGACAACCTGCGCGATGTCGGGGAGGTGTCGGTGGCGACCGGGAAGGGACGCCACACGACGATCGGGGCCCGGCTGCACCGGATCGGACCCGAGACGTTTGTCGCGGACACCCCGGGAATGCGCGCGCTCGCCATGCACGCCATCGATCCGGAGGCGCTGCCGGCGTGCTTTCCCGAGTTTCGCCCGAATCTCGGCGGTTGCTTCTACCAGGATTGCACGCACGTCCACGAGCCCGACTGCGCGATCCGGGAGGCGGTGGAGCGCGGGGACATCACGCGAGGCAGATATGAGAGCTATGTTGCCCTCCGCACCAGCGATGCAGCGCACGACGTCGTCTTCGACGACTACGTTCCCGACGACGAAGACGACTCGGATGCGTGATTCCAGGACCTGCCGGATGCATGGTGTCGTATACGACGCCGCGCTCGCGCGAGCGTGGTGAAGGGAGATGACGTGGCACGACGAGGACGGGACCACGATACCGGTCCCAACGGCGTCACCGTTGACGATCTGATCGACGGCATGGCGCCCTTCATCGACGACCTGCTGGCGCGGATCGATGGAGACGAATTCACGACCAACGACTTTGTGGACATCCTGCTCTCGTTGCCGGATGGAGTCGCCCTCTACGAGCAGGCGCTGGTCCGGTGGGGCGAGAACGAGCGCCACGGGAAGATGGTGGTCCATGGGCAGGTGATTCCCGGCGCGATGCGCCGCTCGTCCCATGTCGAGTGGACGGGATATGCCTACGGCGAGAACGACGAATACGGCATACCAGCCTGGTGGCGGATCGTGCGCAGCTGATGGCGCGCCGGCCGGGTCGGGCGTGGATGCCCGGTTTGCGCGGTGATTGCACCAATCGGGCAGGTGGACAACCCGTCGGAAACGCCGCCATTGGCTATACTTCATTGAATGCCTGCACGTTCGTGACGCTTTCGCTTTCGCATGCGGGCAGGACTGACCATCGCGTATCCCCGGCCATGGAAGAAAGACGACGCCTCGATGCAACCGAAGGACCCGAAGAGACCGCAATTGCCACCGCCGGACAAGGGCAATGGCAAGCAGAACGGCCGCTCCGGCGGCCCATCCAATCCCCTGCAGCGCACGCCCCGCATCCCTACCTGGATCGTGGCGACGCTGATCATCGCCCTGATCGGCTGGTACATCTGGGAAGTCTTCGGGCCCAGCCAGAGCCAGGACGACCTGACGGTGAGCTATTCCGCGATCGTCCAGCAGATCGACGCCAAGAACGTGAAGACGGCGACGCTCTCCGATACGGAGATCACGGTCGACCTCAATAACCCGATCCACTGGGATACCGAGAACAAGGCCGTCGTGGAGAACCCGCCGGCCGATTCGTCCAACATCCGGACGAGCGATTCGGTCCAGGCGACGTTGCCGCAGGGCGTCGACAATCCCGACCTGCTCACGCGCCTGGAGGCATCCGGCGCGACGATCAACGGCAAGGTCAGCAGCGGCAGCATCTGGACCAGCATCATCTTCAGCTTCCTGCCGTTCCTCCTCTTCCTCGGCCTCATCATCTTCATGGGCCGTTCGATGAGCCGCGGCCAGCAGAATGTCTTCGGGTTCGGTCGCAGCAAGGCGCGACAGAACGATCCCGAGCGTCCGCAGGTCACCTTCGCCGATGTCGCGGGTGAGGACGAGGCCAAGCAGGAACTGATGGAAGTCGTCGACTTCCTGCGCAACCCGGCCAAGTACCATGCGCTCGGCGCGCGCCTGCCGCGCGGCGTCCTCCTCGTCGGCCCTCCGGGTACCGGCAAGACCCTCACCGCCCGCGCCGTGGCCGGTGAGGCGGGCGTGCCCTTCTTCAGCGTCTCCGCTTCGGAGTTCGTGGAGATGTTCGTCGGTGTCGGCGCCAGCCGCGTGCGCGACCTCTTCGACCGCGCGAAGGCCGCCGCCCCGGCCATCATCTTCGTGGACGAGATGGACGCCGTCGGTCGCCAGCGGTTCGCCGGCCTCGGCGGGTCCAACGATGAGCGTGAGCAGACACTCAACCAGCTCCTCGTGGAGATGGACGGCTTCGAGACGAATCAGGAAGTCATCGTCATGGCGGCCACGAACCGCCCGGACGTGCTCGATCCCGCCCTCCTGCGCCCGGGCCGCTTCGACCGCCAGGTGACCGTTGGCCTGCCGGACCGCAAGGGCCGCGTCGCGATCCTCGGCATCCACACCCGGGGCCTGCCGCTCAACCCGAAGGTCGACCTGGAGCACATCGCCCGTTCGACCACCGGCTTCTCCGGAGCCGATCTTTCCAACCTGGTGAACGAGGCGGCGCTGACCGCCGCCCGCCGGAACCGGAAGGAGATCATCCCCGGTGACTTCGACGAGGCGCTGGACAAGATCCTGCTCGGTGTTGCGAAGAGCGGCCTCACCAATCCGAAGGAGCGCGAGGTCGTCGCCTATCACGAGGCCGGGCACGCGCTGGTCGCCCACTTCACCGCTGGCTCCGATCCCCTGCGCAAGGTGAGCATCGTCCCCCGTGGCAACGCGGGTGGTGTCACCATCCAGATGCCGGACGAGGACCGTGGGCTCTACAGCCGCACCTACCTCCTCGGCCGTCTCGCCGGGATGCTCGGGGGACGTGCCGCCGAGATGGTCGTGTTCGGTGAGATCACGACCGGCGCCGAGAACGACCTCAAGCAGGCCACCGGGCTTGCCCGCCGCATGGTCGGCATCTGGGGCATGAGCGATGATGTCGGGCCGATCTACCTCGGCACGGGCGAGGAGCACGTCTTCCTCGGCCGGGAGATCACCCAGGACAAGTCCTTCTCCGACGCTACCGCCCAGCGGCTCGATACCGCCGTGCAGGAAATCGTGGAGAACGCCCTGAAGCAGGCGGTCCAGCTCAACACCACCTACCGGGACAAGCTGGAGGCGCTCGTCGCCGCCCTGCTTGAGCGGGAGACGCTGGATGGGCCGGAGGTGATCGAGATCTTCGGGGCGCCGCCGGTGCCGGAAGACACCGAGGCCGGCATGCACACCCACGCCACCGAGCCCGCGCCGACCACGGCGGACTAGGCGGGGACCCATCCCCCGAACGATGCGTGATGATGAAACCGCCGCCGGACCGGAGTCCGGCGGCGGTTTCGCCTGTGGCTGGCCCAATGACGCGCCTGCGCTGGTCGTGCGCTGATGGCCCCGGCAACGGTGGTGATGGCTCTTGCGGTCGAGACTGAGGTGATGGCCACGATCGAGCGGCAGCGTGCAGTTCGAAAGGAGCGCCAGGGGAGGGCGACTACATCCGCGCGGGGCGATCTACGCGGCTGCGGCCAGTGATCGCCCGGGATGGCCGTTGCCACCAGGGCGATCACCAGGATCGCCCCTCCATGTTCGCTCCCCGCATGCGCGGCACGAGGGCCGGTGGAATGCCTCAAGCGGACCGGCTCGTTCATGGGTGGCTCGAAGGCGGACGGCCCTCCGGGGCAGCCGCTATGCTAAATCCTCGTCAAATGGCCGATCCTGGTTGCGCGATGGGCGATACTTGCACCAGATCGGATCGGGACCCGAAGTGGCGATGGCAAGGGAGCAGGACCATGAGCGCAGCGGATGGAATCGACCTCGGCCAGCCGGTCGCAGCGGGCGGTGAGCGCGCCACGGCGCATGCGAGTCCGTTCGTGGTGTCGAACGGGGCAACCGTGATGTCCGACCTTCCTGCGCTCATTCCCGAGGTCTACCTCAACCGCGAACTGAGCTGGCTGGAGTTCAACCGGCGCGTCCTGCTGGAGGCGGCATCGGAGCGAAACCCGCTGATCGAGCGCGCCAAGTTCGCCGCGATCTTCTGCTCCAATCTCGACGAGTTCTACATGATCCGCGTCGCGGGGGTGAAGCGAAAGGTGTCGGCCGGGGTCGGTGACCGTGCCACCGACGGGCGCACGCCGATCCAGCAGCTGACGGCGATCCACGACGCCACGCGCGATCTCCTGGCCGAGCACGCGCACCTAGTGCGGGACGAGATCCTGCCGGGCCTCGCCCGCCAGGGCATCCGGGTCCTCGGCTGGGATGACCTCTCCGCCGACGAGCGCACGGTGATGAGCGAGGTCTTCCAGCGCGAGGTCTTTCCCGTGCTTACACCGCAGGCGATCGATCGGGGACGGCGGTTTCCACATGTCTCCAACGGCAGCCTGAACCTCATCATCGTGCTGCGCAACAACGGAATCGCCCGCTTCGCCCGCGTGAAGATTCCCGCCGTGCTCCCCCGGTTCGCGCCCGTGCCAGCGGACCATGCCGAGGTCACCGGTGGGAGCGTCCTGGTGACCGACCGCGATGCGACCCAGGCCGAACTCCGGTTCGTGTGGATGGAAGACCTCGTCGCCGCGCACCTGGATCGCCTCTTTCCGGGCAGCGAGGTGATCGCCTCGTACGCCTTCCACGTCTTGCGCGATTCCGATGTCGAACCCGATGAAGACGATGAGGACAACGCCGACCTGCTGGAGGTCATGCGGGAGACCATCTCCCAGCGCCCGTTCGGCACGCCAGTCCGCGTCGATGTGGACCGCCGGATGCCGCCCGAGGTCCAGCGGTGGCTCCTCGACCAGGTACACGCCGGCCCGCGCGATCTCTGTGCGATCGATGGGCGACTGGGACTGCAGGACCTGTTCGAGCTGGTCCGGATCGACCGGCCCGACCTGAAGGATGCCCCCTTCACGCCCGCGCCACTCTTCCCGGATGAGCTCACCGTGCCGCAGACAGGTGAGCAGTACGAGGACATCTTCGCCCTGCTGCGCGACCACGATGTGCTGGTCCACCTGCCGTACCAGTCGTTCAACATCGTTGCCGACTTCGTGCGGGCGGCATCCACCGACAAGGATGTGGTCGCCATCAAGCAGACGCTCTACCGGTTGGGCAAGGACTCCCCATTGATTCCCGCCCTGATCGCCGCCCGCGACGACGACACGCAGGTGGCAGTGCTGGTCGAACTGAAGGCGCGGTTCGATGAGGAGAACAACATCTCCTGGGCGCAGACGCTCGAATCGCACGGCGTCCACGTCGCTTATGGGCTCGTCGGACTGAAGACGCATTGCAAGCTGACGCTGGTCGTCCGGCGGGAACCGGATGGGCTGCGCCGGTACCTGCACATCTCGACCGGCAACTACAACGCCAATACGGCTCGCATCTATGAGGATGTCGGGTTGCTGACCTCCCGGGAGGATCTCGCCAGCGACGTCAGCGAGCTCTTCAACGTCCTCACCGGCTACTCGCACCAGGAGCACTATCGCAAGATCTGGGTGGCGCCGGACCACATGCGCGCGCAGATCGTCGAGGCGATTCGGGCGGAGACCGCGATTCACCGCGAGCATGGCAATGGCCGGTTGATCCTGAAGATGAACTCGCTGGTCGATCGCACCGTCATCCGTGCGCTCTACGAGGCGTCGCAGGCGGGAGTCGAGATCGACCTGATCGTGCGCGGGATCTGCTGCCTGCGGCCGGGAGTACCCGGCTGGAGCGAGACGATCCACGTCCGCAGCATCGTGGGGCGTTTCCTCGAGCACAGCCGGATCTACTTCTTCCGGAATAACGGGAACCACCGTGTCTACATCGGCAGCGCCGACGCCATGGAGCGCAACCTCGATCGCCGCGTTGAG
>JBQCJS010000460.1:0-2144 GCA_051952485.1 Thermomicrobiales bacterium
AACCCTTGTGGTTCGCCGAGATCTCAGCACAATGCCAGGTTAGTCTGGACAGTCCACTCGGGATGACACCTTCCCACGCTGGCCGAACGACGTGCCTCGCGGAGTCGCCCGTGCCAGCGGGTTACCCCTCCGGGCGCTGGCCCATCAGGTTCAGCCGCCAGTAGTCGAGCGAGAAGGGCGGCTCGTCGGTCGCGCCCGCCGCGACCATGCGCTCGATGAAGGCCGCACGAAGGGTGGGGTCGTCGTCCGGTAGACGGTTCAGGTGCGTCCCGAAGACGACCGTCGCCAGGAACTCGCGATAGGCCTCGGCATCGGGCATCGTTACCGGGGCGGCGAAGGTCTCCGCCGCGACGTTGGTGAATCCCGCCTCCCGCATTCGGGCCTCCGTGACCGGTCCGTCCGCGAAGTGCCACGGACCGTTCCAGTCCCCGATGAACGGCGCGAACGGGTCCTGCCGCAGGATGCCCATCGCCCGCGCCTCCAGCCGGGCGATGTTCGAGCCGCCGCCGCACTGCGCGATCAGCCACCCGCCCGGCTTCAGGAGGCGGAAGATCTCCGCGAAGAGCGCCGGATGATCGGTGATCCAGTGGAAGGTGGCGGTGCTGAACGCCGCGTCGACCGAGGCCTCCCCCAGCACGCCACCGGAGGAGTTCACCAGCTGCAACGCGTTCGCCTGCGCCGTCCGCACGCGGTCGCCGAAGCGCGGCCGGAGATGGGCCTCGGCCTGGGCGACCATGTTCGCCGACTGGTCGATCGCGATCACCTCCAGCGCGGGCCAGCGTTCGAGCAGCAATTCGGTGAGGCGTCCCGTCCCGCAGCCGATGTCGACGACGACCTCCCCCGGCTCACCCCGCAACGGCACGCGGTCGACCACGGCCCGCCCCCAATCGACGTGCGGGTTGGCGACCTTGTGATAGCTGGCGGCGTCCCACTCGCGCAGGTCGACGGACGGTGAGGAGGTGGCCTGCTCGTGGCGCTGCTCCGACATGGGATCTGGCTCCGATTCACGAATGACGGCAGGGATCGTGGTCCCGCCCCGACCGGGGCGGCGATGCGACCGGGCCGGCATGGTAGCATCCAGGGACCGCCTTCCGCGCGCGGTGCGCGGTCGCATCCCGGTCGTCTGCCGTCGTTGCCGCCTTCATGCCATCCGGACGCCTTCCCATGACCGATCCCGCCAGAACCACGCCTGCCACGACTGCCGCACCCACCTCCACGATCCCGCCCCAGCTGGTCCCGGGCACGCCGCCACCCGCCGATGAGCCGGCCAGCGCGGCGCTGATGTGCGAGCCGGAGCCGACCGCCGAGGACTGGCAACGCTACGACGACGCGATCCGCAACCGGAACGCGACCTACAAGGCGATGCTGATCACGATGGCGGTGATCATGGCGCCGTTCATCGGCCTGCTCTACGACATCAAGCTGGCGATCGGCCTGCTGGGAGTCGGCCTGGCCTTCACGACGGTCATCACCTGGAAGGCCGCTGGCCGCTCCGCCCCCGCGATGCGTCCGCGCCTGAAGACCTCGGCGATCCTGAACGGCGTGATGGCCCTCGCCGCGTTCGGGGCGCTCGCGGCGATGCTCGCCACGAGCTGACCCGGACGCCCCCCGTCAGCCGGGCGCCACCACCGAGCGGACCAGCGCCGCAACCTCGTCCTCGTGCGCCAGATGCCAGCCTGCCGCCTCGATCGTGTCGGCCAGGATCGCATCGTGATCAGGCATCCGCCGCCGGGGCAGAGTGCCGGCCGAAATCTCCTGCAGGTAGCTGGCCTCGAGCAGGTTGCCTGCGGCAATCGCTACGGGCAACCCCGCGACCTCCGGAGGAGTGAGGGGGTTCGCGCGATGATAGCCGCGCAGGAACCCGGCAAGGTGGTCCAGCCGCTCCGTATCGGCGACCCCGGATGCCAGGCGCCAGCGCAGCCGGAGGTGGCGGGATGCGTACTTGCCGACATCCCAGATGCGCGGTCCCCACGGCAGGTGATCGAAATCGATGAACGCGACCTCCCCCACCTTTCCCCGTCGCCGGAGGAGCACGTTCTCCGGCGTCAGGTCACCGTGGATGAGCTGGTGCGGCAGGGAATCCAGCGCCGCCGTCATGCTGGCCCGTCTCGGGGCGAACGCCGCGGCGATGTCGGGGGGCAGCA
>JBQCJS010000461.1:0-7852 GCA_051952485.1 Thermomicrobiales bacterium
CGCTCCTTCAGGACCCCATCCTGATGGATGCCCGCTTCGTGGGCGAAGGCGTTCGCCCCCACGATCGCCTTGTTCGCCTGCACCGCCAGCCCCGTCAGCGAACTGACCAGGCGACTCACCGGCACCAGACGCTGGGTGTTGATCCGCGTCGAGACATCGCCGAACTGGCCGCCGCGCGTCTGGAGCGCCATCACGACCTCCTCCAGCGCGGTGTTGCCAGCCCGCTCACCCAGGCCGTTGATGGTCACTTCCACCTGTCGCGCCCCGGCCCCGACCGCCGCCAGGGTGTTGGCCGTCGCCATGCCCAGGTCGTCGTGGCAGTGGACGGAGATGATCGCCTTGTCGATATCCTTCACATGCTCGCGCAGGTAGGAGATAAGGTTCACATACTCGGCAGGCGTCGTGTAGCCAACGGTGTCCGGGACATTGATCGTCGTCGCCCCGGCTTCGATCGCCACCTGGAAGACCTGGACGAGGAAATCCCGATCGGATCGCGTCGCATCCTCGCATGAGAACTCGACATCGCTGAGGAAGCTCTTGGCGTAGCGGACGCTCTCGTCCACGCGGGCCAGCACCTGCTCGCGGGTCATGCGCAGCTTGTGCTTGAGATGGATGTCCGACGTGGCGATGAACGTGTGGATGCGCGGCTGCTCGGCCCCGCGCACCGCCTGGGCAACCCGTTCGATGTCGCCCGGCACGGCCCGCGCCAGACCGGCGACAGTCACCCCCTTCGAGCGTTCGGCGATGGCCTTCACCGCCTCGAAGTCGCCGGGAGACGCCGCCGGGAATCCCGCCTCGATCACATCCACGTTGAGATCCACAAGCGCGTCGGCCACTTCCAGCTTCTCATCCGCCGTAAGGGTCGCGCCCGGCGACTGCTCGCCGTCGCGCAGGGTGGTATCGAAGACGATGACACGATCGGATACGTGGGATTCCCGGGAGGTCATGGTGCTCTTCTTTCGTGCTTGGGACCGAAGTGTGCCGGACGCCTAGCGCGCCGGGGCAGCCTCGGCCGGCTTCGCCTTGGCCGCCGCGCGAGCCGCCTTGCCGGACTTCAGGAACGGCATCATGCCGCGCAGTTCCGCGCCGACCCGCTCGATCTCGTGGTCGTTGGCGGCAGCGCGCATGTTCAGGAAGTTCGGGCGGCCGTTCTCGTTCTCCGCGATCCACTCGCGGGCGAAGTCGCCGTCCTGGATGCGCTTCAGCAGTTCCTTCATCGCCTTCTTGGTCTCGGCGGTGATGATCTGCGTGCCGGCGTAGTAGTCGCCGTACTCCGCCGTGTCGGAGATGACCTCGCGCATCAGCGTCAGGCCGCCCTCGTAGATGAGGTCGACGATGAGCTTCATCTCGTGGAGGCACTCGAAGTAGGCGCTCTCCGGCTCGTATCCGGCCTCGACCAGGGTCTCGAAGCCCGCGGTGATGAGGGCGGAGACACCGCCGCAGAGGACCGCCTGCTCGCCGAAGAGATCGGTCTCCGTCTCCTCGCGGAAGGTGGTCTCCAGCACGCCGGCGGAGAGGGAGCCGATGCCGCGAGCGTAGGCGAGCGCCTTCTCCTTCGCCTGGCCGGTCGCGTCCTGGTGGACCGCGATCAGCGCCGGGACACCGATGCCTTCCTCGTAGAGCTCACGCACGCGGGAGCCGGGCGACTTCGGCGCGATCATCGTCACATCGACATCCGCCGGCGGCACGATGGCGCCGAAGTGGATGGCGAAGCCGTGGGCGAACATCAGCATCTTGCCCGCGGTGAGGTGCGGCGCGATCGACTCGGTGTAGATCGCCTTCTGGAGGTGATCCGGCACGAGGACCATGATGACCTCCGCCTGCTCGGCGGCCTCGTCGACGCTCGCGACCTTGAGGCCGGCGGCGGACGCCTTCTCGCGGCTCTTGCTGCCCTCATGGAGGCCGACGACGACGTTCAGGCCGGAATCGCGGAGGTTGAGCGCGTGGGCGTGACCCTGGGCGCCGTAACCGATGATGGCGATCGTCTTGTCCTGGAGCGGGGCAAGGGTCGCGTCGTTCTCGTAGTAGATAACCGCCGGCATTGAAACGTCCTCCTGCGGCGACCCGGGTCGCCAGTCCTGCTCGCCCGTGCACGTCACGGACGGATTGCCCGTTTCCGGGCCGGAAGATTACGAAACGAAGAGGGAGCGCATGCTCCCTCTGAATCGTCGGAAGTTGGTCAATCGGCCACCGCGAAGCGATCGTCGCCGATCCGCTCGATGCGGCCCTGCGGCTTCGTTGCCGAGGCGCGCGCCATCGCGATCTTGCCGGCACGCACCATCTCACGAATCCCGAAGATGCGCATCATGGCCAGGAAGGATTCGATCTGGTCTTCGGAACCGGTGGCCTCGATCATCAGCGAAGACGGCGTCGCGTCCAGGACGCGCGCGCCGTAGACCTCGGCGATCTGCATGATCTCGCTGCGCTGGCCGTTCTTGGCGGCCACCTTCACCAGCACCATCTCGCGGGTGATCGCCTGGTCGTCGGCGAGGTCCGTGACCTTGATGACCTCCAGCAACTTGTAGAGTTGCTTGACGGCCTGCTCGACCTCGTTGTCCTCGCCACTGACCATCAGCGTCATCCGGGAAAACCCCGGCTGCTCGCTGTGGCCGACCGCGATCGAATCGATGTTGAAGTTGCGGCGCCGGATCAGCGACACCACCCGGTTCAGGACACCCGGCTGGTCCTCGACCAGCACCACGAGGGTATGGGTACGTCGCATGGCTAGTTCTCCTCGCTGGCGTTGTTCGGGTGGTGGATCATCTCGGAGTTGCTGGCGCCCGGAGCGACCATCGGATAGACGTTCGCTTCCGGCTCCACGATGAACTCGATCAGCACCGGCCCCTTGATGGAGCGGGCCTTCGCGATCGCCGGTTCGATCTCGTCGTCCTCGGTCACGCGGATGCCGGGCACGCCATACGCCTCCGCGAGCTTCACGAAGTCCGGCGAGCTGATCCGGGTCTCGGAGTAGTTGTGGTTGTGGAAGAGATCCTGCCACTGCCGGACCATGCCGAGGTAGCCGTTGTTGATAATGGCGATATTGATGTCCAGGTTCTCCTGCACAGCCGTCGCCAGTTCGTTCAGGGACATCTGGAAGCCGCCGTCGCCGATGATCGTCCAGACCTCGAGCTCCGGGCGTCCCATCTTCGCCCCGATCGCGGACGGCAGTCCGAAGCCCATCGTCCCGAGCCCACCGGAGGTGACCCAGCGATCACCGTGACGCACGCCGATGTGCTGGGCCGCCCACATCTGGTGCTGGCCGACATCGGTGGTCACGATCGCCTCGTGATCGGTCGCCTTCGCGATCGCCTTGATGATCGCGTACGGCTCCGGCCATTCGGGCCGGTCTTCCAGCGCCGCCGCCAGCACCCGGTCCTTCTGGCTGTCGATCCAGCGCCGCCATTCCGGATACTTCCGTTCCTCGACGGCGTCGACCAGCAGCTTCAGCGCCTCGCGGGCATCACCCACGACCGGAACGTGCGTGGTGACGTTCTTGCCGATCTCGGCGGGATCGACATCGACGTGGATGATGCGGGCGTTCGGCGCGAAGCCGTCCAACCTCCCGGTCGCCCGGTCGTCGAAGCGGGCGCCGATGTTGACCAGGAGGTCGCATTCCTCCAGCGCCCGGTTGACATGCTTGTGGCCGTGCATGCCCATCATGCCCAGCGAGAGCGGATGGGCCTCGTCCATCGCGCCCAGCCCGAGCAGGGTGTAGATGACCGGAATGCCGGTCTTCTCGGCGAACGCCTGGAACTCGGCCTCCCCGTTGGCGAGGATGATGCCGTGCCCAGCCATGATCAGCGGCTTGCGGGCCCTCGCGATCTCGTCCGCCGCCAGCCGCACCTGCCGCATGTTCGGCACGAAACTCGGCTGATAGCTCCGGCGGCCGGTGGTCTCCGGCCAGACGAACGGGGCCTTCGCGTTGAAGACATCCTTCGGGATGTCCACCAGCACCGGACCCGGGCGCCCCGACCGCGCGAGGTAGAACGCCTCCTTGATGGTGGGCGCGATATCCTCGATCCGGCGCACGAGGTAGTTGTGCTTGGTCACCGGCAACGTGATGCCGGTGATATCGACCTCCTGGAAGCCGTCCCGGCCGATCAGTGGCTGGATCACCTGACCGGTGACGGCCACCATCGGGATCGAATCGAGGAAAGCATCGGCCAGCGCGGTGACGATGTTCGTCGCGCCCGGCCCGGAGGTGGCGATGCAGACGCCGACCTCGCCGGTGACTCGGGCGTAGGCCTGCGCCTCATGCGCCGCCCACTGCTCGAAGCGGGAGAGGACATGGTGGAAGCTGGCGTTCGCGATGGCGTCGTAGAGGGGAATCACGGCGCCGCCGGGGTATCCGAAGACGGTCGTTACGCCCTCCGCCTCCACGCTGCGGCAGGTAATTTACGCGCCGGAGAGGATCTCGGGCTGCGCGGAAATCTGGCCGACCTCGACAGCCAGAAGCTGGGGCTCTTCGGCGGTGTCGGTCCTGGTTCGCGATTGTGCAACGACCATAGCGTGCTCCGTTTCCATCCTGTCCCGTGGCGTGTACGAGATCGATGTCGTGCCTGGTGCTGGCGCCGGCGCTGGTCGGTCCAGCGTCCGGCGGTGGTTCCGGCGTTCGGTGCCGGGTGCTCCCTGCGGCAGTGAAGGGATGGAATGCGGTGCTTGTCGGTCCGGCCCGGTCGGGGCGACGCTTCGGCGGGTCGCGGCCGGACGCAGATGCAACAAAAAAGCCTCCCGTGTGGGGAGGCCAGCATCAGATTCGTCACTCGTCCTGGTTCGCTACCAGCTTTGCTGCCCGCCCACGCGCCATTGGCCCCCTATCGGGAGCTCAATAAGTACGAGGCTGGTAATGGCAATGCTGTTGTGCGGCAGCGACATCGACATTCCTCGGAATCCGGGCTGCACGACCATTCGTCAGCCTCGGTCATAGTACGACTGCCGGACTCGCCGTGTCAACCTTGGCGCCGGTACGGCAGTCTCAGGCGAGGAACTCGTCCGAATCGAGCGACAGCGGCAGGTGCCCGTTCTGTTCCGGACAGACGTGATGCGTCGTCGGGTCGTACAGCTCCCCGCACATGGGACAGCGTGGCCGGCCCGCCGAGACGACCAGCGCCGCATCCGTGCTCAGTTCCAGCGCCTGCGAGCGCGAGATCCGCACCGAAAGCGACGGCAACGTCTCCTCTGCCTGGAGGTCGTGCGCCGAAATCACGATCCGGTCCGTGACGGGATCGAATCCGAGCTCCATCCGGCCGGCTCGGAACTGGCTCCGGGTGGAGTCGTCGAACGCCAGCGGCAGGGACTCGTGGGCGAGGATGTCCGCCCCCTCCGGCAGCTGCTCCAGCATCTGCTCGACCGCGAGGCCAAGCGCCTGCAGCTGCTGCTTCTCCATCCAGACGATGAACGTCTCTCCCTCGATCACCGCGCTGAACCGGAATCGGCGATTTCCCGGCTCCCCGAGGGCATCGACCCGGACACGCTGGGCGTCTCCTCCGGGAATGGATTGACGAAACTCGTCACTCATATGGTGCTATCCAGTATGCGAATCAGGGAAGGAATCGGAGGCGGGGAATGGCGTTCCCCGGAACGACGTGGCGTCCTGTCTGGTGCCGAATCATAGCATGCACGCGAACGACCCCCTGGCGAGCCAGGGGGTCGTTCGTCCGGCGTGGCACCCGCCCGAACGGGCAGGCGTCGCCCGCTATTCCTCGCCCGGCGCACCCACTGGCACCGGCTCCGGTGATGCGGGAGCGGCCTCCTCCACCGGGGCCTCGCCATCCACCGGTTCGGCGTCCACACGCGGGGCCGGGGGATTCGACGACTCGGGGGACCGGGCCGGAACCACGTCGCGAGAGGTGGTGCGCGGCGCCGATCCGTTGGAGCCATTCGCGCTGTCACGGAACGAGTTGGCGCCCGCCGGGACGTGCTCCAGCAGGTCCTGGATGCGGATGCCGGTCAACGACTCCACCAGCGCCGGCACCTGCGCGACCAGCGTGGAGACATCGCTCGTCACGCGGTTGACCCCGGTTCCGCCGCCATCGCCACCGGTGGAGACCACGGTGATCTTGTCCACCCGGTTCAGCGGTTCCGCCGCGGCCGCGACCACCGCCGGCAGCTCCGTCAGCAGCCGATCGAGCACGGCTGCCTGGTTGTAGGCCTGGTAGGCGCTCGCCTTGACCTGCATGGCGTTCGCCTCGGCATGGCCCTTCGCCTCGATGATCTCCGCCTCGGCCAGACCGCGCACCCGGACGATCTGGGCCTGGGCCTCGCCCTCTGCCCGTGTCGCTTCGGCCTGCGCCTGCGCATGGAGGATGGCGCGCTGCTTGTCAGCGGCGGCGAGCGTCTCGATCCGCTGCCGCTCGACGTCGGCGGCCTTCAGGACCGTCGCGATCAATTCCTTCTCGCGACGCTGGATCTCCGCCTCCTGGACGGCGATCTCCCCTTCCTTGCGCACCCGCTCGACCCGCACCTGCTCCTCGACGATGCGCTGCTGCTGGACGTTCGCCTGGATTTCGTAGGCCTTGTCCGCCTGCGCCCGCTGCTCCTGCACCGAGCGGTCGTACTCGGCCCGCTTCAGCTCGAGGTCGCGCACGGCCTCGGCCTGCCGGGTCTGGCTCATCGATTCGGCCGTGACCTTCTCCTGCTCGGCCGCCGCATCGGCGATCTTCGCTTCCCGCATCGCCTGCGCGCGCCGGATCGCCGTGTCGCGTTCGGCTTCCGCCGTGGCGATATCCGCCTGCCGGCGCACGAGCGCGATGTCCGGCTTGCCCATGTTCAGGATGTACTCGTTGTTGTCCCGAACCTCGCGAATGGTGAAGGAGACGACCTCCAGCCCCATCTTCGACATGTCATCGGCGACGTTCGCACGCATGCGATCCGCCACCATCTCCGGTTCCTTCACGATCTGCTCGACCGTCAGCTGACCGACGATGCCGCGCAGGTGACCTTCCATCACGAGCCGGATCAGGCTCTCCCGGTTCTGCTGGTCCTTGGAGAGAAACTGCTCCGACGCCGTGAGGATGCTCACCGGATCGGACTTCACCTTGATCTGGGCGACCGCCTCCACGTTCACCGCCACGCCCTGGCTCGTGTAGAGATCCTGCGTCGGCGCGACGTCGAAGCTCATCAGCTCCAGCGAGAGCTCGCGGCTCTGCTGGACCATCGGCCATACCACGCGCCCGCTTCCCTTCACCACCTTGGTGCCGCCGAATCCGTAGACGATCATCGCCTGGTTCGGACCGACCTTGCGATAGAGCCGGGCGGAGAGGATGAAGATCAGCACCACCGCCACGACCAACGCGATGACGATCCCGAGCAAGGTCGTTAGTTCCATGTACCCCTGTCCTTCGTGTTGGCCACCGGCCTCCGACTCCATTGTCGGATCGTCCGTAGTGCGGCCCCTTCTGTCTCTGCAGGATCAACGCCCTGACTGTGTGCGGCGTTCCCGGGGTGGCCGGTCATGCCTCCGGATATCGGTCCTCCAGGAGGTTCGCCACGGTATCCACCTCGGCGATGCCCCGGGTCACACGCATCACCGCCACTTCGGCGCCCCGGGGAATGGCCGCGCCCGTTACCGAGCGCGCCGCGCTCACCTGCCGCGTCCCGCCCAGTTCGTAGACGATCTCGCCGGTGCCCCCCTCCCGGATGGAGGACGTCACGCGGCCAATCGCGCCGATCGTCTGGTACTCCTTGGGATCGAGTTCCGTGCTCGCCGGCCGCAGGACCTTGACGAGGAACCAGCTGACCACCAGCGCCGCGATCACCCCGCCGACCGCGCCAATCACGATCGCCACGGGAGCGATCCAGCCGATGCCGTTCCGCACCAGGTAGCCGATCCCGCCGAACCAGGTCAGGAAAG
>JBQCJS010000462.1:0-2913 GCA_051952485.1 Thermomicrobiales bacterium
GGAAACCGGTCTGGCGGAGACAGGGGGCGGCGGGGCCAGGCTCAGGATCGCACCGCTCTTTGAGGAGGGGGCGACGCTGCGCAACGCGCGTTCGGTCATGAAATCGCTCTACGACACGCCCGTCTACCGGCGCGCGCTCGACTCCTCCGGCGGCGTGCAGGAGATCATGATCGGCTACTCCGACTCCAACAAGGATGTCGGGTACCTGGCGTCCAGCTGGGAGCTGCAGCAGGCGCAGGCGACGCTGGCTGCCTCGCTGGACGCGCAGGGCGTGCCGTTCATCTTCTTCCACGGGCGCGGCGGCTCGATCGGTCGTGGCGGCGGACCGACCAACATCGCGATCCTCTCCCTGCCGCCGGACACCGTGAAGGGGCGGATCAAGATCACCGAGCAGGGCGAGGTGATCTCCGCCCGCTACGCGACCACGCCGGTGGCGCATCGGGAACTCGAACGGGCGAGGGAGGCACTTCTCGTCCGCTCGACGGATGCGGCGGCGAAGTGGGACCCGGACCAGCGGGCCCGCTTCACTACGGCGGTGCAGGCGATGGCCGACCGCTCGGCGGAGGTCTATCGGGGCCTGGTCTATGGCGATCCGGATTTCGTGAGCTTCTTCTACGAGGCGACCCCGATCAACGCGATCTCCCGCCTGCAACTCGGATCGCGCCCGGCGAAGCGGACGGCCTCGAACCGCATCCAGGACCTGCGGGCCATTCCCTGGGTCTTCTCGTGGACGCAGGCGCGGATCATCCTGCCGGGCTGGTACGGCCTTGGCTCGGCGCTGGCGTTCGGGGAGGAACGGTTCGGGCTCGACCTGTTGCAGCAGATGGAGCAGGGCTGGATCTTCTTCCGGGCGACGCTCTCCAACGCGGAACTGGCGCTGGCGAAGGCGGATCTCGACATCGCGGAACTCTACGTGCGGCTGGTGGCGGACGGCGCGATCCGGCACCGCATCTGGTCGCAACTGAAGGCCGAGTACGAGCTGACGGAACGGATGATCCTGCGGGTGACGGGGCAGGCACGGTTGCTGGACCGGGAGCCGGTGCTGCAGCGGTCGATCGAGCGGCGGAACCCGTACGTCGACCCCCTCTCGTTCATCCAGGTGGAACTGCTGAAGCGCCTGCGGGAGGACCCGGAGAACGACGAGATCGTGGAGACGCTCCACCTCGCGGTGAACGGGATTGCCGGCGGCCTGAAGAACACCGGATGACGAGGGGCAGGAAAGAGGCGCGAGAAACGAGGAAAGAGACAAGGGAGGCTTGGCCGCCAGTGGCGGTGGGCAAGTCTCGGCGGCAGCCCACAAGGGGCTGCCCTCCGTACGTGACGGCTTCCGTGGTGCGGTCGTTCGTAGGGTGAACCCCCCGGACCGCTGGTTCGCCGCCCACCCTGCGAACGCCATGTCGGCCAGATGGTCCAGGAGGGTGTATGGCTGGACGAATGAGCGGGCAGGCCTCGCTTTTCTCTTTCCTCTCACCTCTTTCCTCGTCTAGACTGGTGGCATGGAGAACATCGGTTCTGACCCGCCACCATCCGAAGACATCCCCACGGAGACAGCGTCCTTCCGCGCGCGGCTGATCGAGGTCGCCGTCAATGTGGCCGCCGGCAGCGGCGGACGCGGTGTCTTCACCTATGCAGTCCCCGAGGACTGGGGCAGCGAGGGCGATCTCGCTCCCGGCCAGCTCGTCTGGACGCCGATCCGGAACCGGGTCGAACTCGGGATCGTGCTCGGGCCGTATACCGAGGTGCCGACCTTCTCTACGAAGGAACTGCACGCCCCGGTCAGCCCGCCGCACATCCTCTCGCCGGACCGGCTGGACATGGCGCTCTGGATCGCCGAGGAGACAGCCTGTCCCGTCTTCGCGGCGGCATCGCTCTTCCTGCCGCCGGGCATCTCCCATCGCAAGACCGAAGTCCTGCTGCCCACCGGGAAGGACGAGGCGGAACTCGATACGCCGCTGACCGCCATGCAGCGCAAGCTCCTCGCGCTCGTGCAGGCACGGGGGGAGATCACCGTCGAGGCGGCGCGACGGGAACTGAACCAGGCGCTCACCGCCGTGATCCCGAAACTGGTCGATCTCGGGATGATTCGCGTCGAGATCCGGGTCGACCAGCTTCAGCGCACCGTCCGGATGCTGCGCTTCATCCGCGTATTGAGCGATGACCTGGCTTCCGTCCGGGGGGCACCGCGGCAGCAGGAGGTGATGGAGGAACTGGCGCACCTCCGCCGCTTCCGGCGGGAAGGCGAGGACGACCTCATCCCGCTCGCCGAATTGCGGGAGCGGATCGACCTCGACAACGCGACGATCCAGGCCCTGAAACGCAAGGACCTGATCGAGGAGGTGCAGCTTCCGCCCGATCGCGCGCCGCAACCGCGTCCCGTCCTTGCGCCGCCGTTGACGCCACAGCAGGCTGCCGTCTGGTCCCGCCTGGAGCGGGCGCTGGAACGCCGCGATCCCACGCCGAACCTCCTGTTCGGTGTCACCGGCAGCGGCAAGACGGAGATCTACCTGCGGGGTGTCGCCTGGTGCCTGCGGCATGGGCGCTCCGCGATCGTGCTGGTGCCGGAAATCGGCCTCGCCACGCAGGTCGTCCGCCGCTTCATCGACCGCTTTCCCGGCCAGGTCGCGGTGATGCACTCCCAGATGCCGGAGAGCGCCCGCCTGGAGACGTGGCAGGCGGTGGAATCGGGCGAGCTGCGCGTGGTCGTCGGGCCGCGCTCCGCCCTCTTCGCGCCGGTGCAGGACCTCGGCCTGGTCGTGCTGGACGAGGAACACGAGTCCTCCTACAAGCAGGACAGCGATCCGCGCTATCACGCGCGGTCGGTGGCGCTGCACCTGGCGGCCCAGCAGGGGGCGGTGCCGGTCCTAGGCAGCGCGACACCGAGCGTGGAATCGGCCTGGCGAGCGGACGAGGGCG
>JBQCJS010000463.1:0-9373 GCA_051952485.1 Thermomicrobiales bacterium
AAGAACTGGCCGCCGAGGAAGATCGTCCCCAGCAACGCCGTGGCTGCGATCCAGATTCGCGAACCGCGCAGGTCGTTCTTTTGGAGAGCCGCCAGGGCCAGCACCATCGTCAGCGAGCTCATGAGGAGCACGAACGCGCTGACGGAGGTGTACGGGATATCGATCAGCTCGTGGGGATATGGCCCCGTGAGCGACTTGTTGCGATAGATCATGTACGTGGCGATCAACGCGCCGAAGAACATGCAGTCGGACGCGAGGAAGAGCCACATCAGCAGCTTGCGGCTGTTGATCCCCGTGCTTGTGGGGGGATGGTCGGCATGACCGTGGTCGTGCCCGGTATCGTGGCCGGCCCCATGGGTCTGGGGCTCGGCGGGCGGTGTGAGAACTGCCTGTGCCATGTGCGCGCTATCCGTCCTACTCTGCAGGCTCGAACGACCAGCCGAAGATGCTGAAGACCAGCATCAGCATGCCCACGATCGTCATCAGCGTCATGTCCACCGGGCCGAGGTTGAAGAGCACGACCTTGTCGGTGATGAGGCCGAACATCATCAGGAAGAGGCCGATGGCGCCGAAGATCGGATACCACGACGGATTCGGCATGTGGATGTGCACCGGGGCCGTATCGTCCGTGTCGAGGCGGCGGCGAACCTGGTCGTGCTCCTCCTCGTCCGGTGCGTCGATCTCGGCCACCTCGCGCCCGGCGATGGTGACATCGACCTCGTGATCCTCGGTGTGGATGCCGTACTTCTCGGCCCACAGCGGATCACGCTGCGAGATGTGCGGGATGACGGCGAAGTTGTAGACCGGCGGCGGCGACGAGGTCGCCCATTCGAGCGTGGAGGCATCCCACGGGTTCGGGCCGGCGACCTGGCCCCGCTTCAGGCTGTAGGCGATGTTGTAGAGGAAGAGCAGGACGGAGGCGCCGAGCAGCACCGCGCCGAAGCTCACCACGATATTCCAGAACCACCAGCCGCTGCCCTCACCGTAGCTGTAGTAGCGGCGCTGCATGCCTTCCAGCCCCAGGAAGTGCATGGGGAAGAAGGTAGCGTTGAAGCCGATGAAGATCAGCCAGAAGTTCCAGCGCCCGAGCGTATCGTTCAGCAACCGGCCGGTGAACTTCGGGAACCAGTAGATGATCGCCGCCAGCAGGCCGAAGACGGCGCCGCCGAAGAGCACGTAGTGGAAGTGGGCGATCACGAAATAGGAGTCGTTGTGCTGCGAGTCGATCGGGGGCGAGGCGTGCATGACCCCGGAGAGACCGCCGATGGTGAACTGGGATACGAGCCCGACCGCGAAGAGCATCGGGGTGGTGAACCGCAACTGGCCCAGCCACATGGTGCCGATCCAGTTGAAGATCTTCACGCCGGTCGGGATGGCGATGATCATCGTCGTCGCGGAGAAGACGGAGTTCGCCGTCGGCCCGAGGCCGGTGGTGAACATGTGGTGCGCCCACACGCCGAAGCCGAGGAAGGCGATCGTCGCGGTGGCATAGACCATCACGGCATAGCCGAAGAGCGGCTTGCGGGAGAAGGTCGGGATGATCTCGGAGATGACGCCGAAGGCCGGCAGGACCAGGATGTAGACCTCCGGATGGCCGAAGACCCAGAAGAGGTGCTGCCAGAGCAGGGGATCGCCGCCGGCGGCGGTGGCGAAGAAGCCGGTGCCGACGAAGCGGTCCATCATCAGGAGGATGAGGGCGACGGTGATCGCCGGGAACGCCATCACGATGATGACGGAGACGATCAGCGTGGTCCAGGAGAAGATCGGCATCCGCATCAGGGTCACGCCGGGGGCGCGCATGTTGAGCACGGTGACGATGAAGTTGAACGCGCCGAGCATCGAGGAGACGCCGAGGATCTGGAGGCCAAGCACCCAGAAGTCCACCGCGTGCGTCGGGTTCCAGGCCCGGTCGGTGAGCGGCGAGTAGCCGTACCACCCCTGGTTCGGCGCCTCATTGAAGAACCAGCTGACGTTCAGCATGATCGCCCCGGAGAGGAAGAGCCAGAAGCTGAAGGCATTCATCCGGGGGAACGCCACATCGCGCGCTCCGATCTGCAGCGGCATGATGTAGTTGAAGAAGGCGACACTGAGCGGCATGACGGCGAGGAAGATCATCGTCGTGCCGTGCATGGTGAAAAGTTCGTTGTAGCGGGCAGCGCCGACCACATCGTTGTCCGGCCGCACGAGCTGGGCGCGAATGATGAGCGCCTCCAGCCCGCCGAGCAGGAAGAAGAAGAATGCGCTGACGCCGTACATCAGGCCGAGGCGCTTGTGATCGACCGTGGTGATCCAGCTCCAGAGGCCGGTATTCGCCTTGACGGTTGGCCGCGCCATTGTCCGTGCGCGCGGCTGGGCTATCGATGCCATGCTCTGCTCCTACCCAACTCCCGAGGCGACGTGCGCTGCCCCCACTGTATCCCGACCCATTCCGATCTCAACCGGACCGTGCTCCAGGCGCCGCTGGCGCTCCCGCCTCGTTCGCTCATGGCCTGGCAACCGCCGCGACGGGCGAGGCGACTGGCGACGCGACCGGGCTCGCCACCGGGGAGGCGATGGGGCTGGCAGCCGGGCTCGCCTCCGGCGAAGCGCCTGGTGTCGCTACCGGGTTCTCGTTGAAGCATCCGCCAGCCGGCTTCAGCGTCTCGAGGAACTCCGCCATCTGGCGCACTTCGTCCGGACTGGACCAGGTGGTCGGCTTGATGACATCGGCCATGTAGTCGTCCGGCTTGACGGCATCCGGATTACTGAGCCACAGGATCATGTTGTCGACGTTGTTCTCCAGCATCCCGGCCGCGATGGTGGAGCGGCAGGCGATGTTGGTCAGGTTCGGGCCGTAGTTGGCGCGCGCCTCCAGTCCGGAAACGTCGGCACTGTTCGTCTGGCCGGTGGGCACGCTGCCCTGGGCGCCGTTCACTTGGTGGCAGGAGAGGCAGAGGCTGAACTTGGCCGGCGCCTGCGTCACCCCGGCGGGCAGGTTGGTGCCGTCACCCTGGGTCGCGATCAGGTTGCCTTCGCGCCAGCCATTCACCCACCCGTAGAACTGGTCCTGGTCGGTGACGATGACCTTGAAGCGCATCCAGGCATGCTGGGTTCCGCAGAACTCCGCGCACTCCCCGTAGTACTCGCCGGTCTGGTCCGTCTTGATGGTCATCTCGTTGACATGCCCAGGCATGACATCGAGCTTGCCCGCCAGCCGCGGCACCCAGAAGGAGTGGATGACATTGTTGGAATGGAGGCGGATCTTCACCGTGCGATTGGCCGGGATCACCAGTTCGTTCGCGGTGATCACGCCGAGGTTCTGCCCGTTCTGGGCGCCATCCTCACCGTACTGGACTTCCCACCACCACTGCTTGCCGTAGACATCGATGACGAGGTCGGATTCGGCCAGCGCGTCGTGCTCGTCGAAGAGCGTGGTGATCGTCGGGACGAGGATCACCAGCAGCACCACGGCAGGGAGGATCGTCCAGGTGATCTCCAGCCGGGAGTTGCCGTGAATCTGCGGTGGCCGCTGACCGTGCGCCCGCTTCGTGCGGAAGCGCAGCGCCGTATAGACGATGGCGAACTGCACGCCGATGAAGACGACGAGGGCCAGCCAGAAAACCAGCTTGTAGAGGGAGTTGATCCCCTCGGCCCCTTCGGAGGCCGGGCTGGTCGTGGTGTAGGGCTTCAGCCCGGACGGCCCACACGCCGTCAGGAGCACCACCGCCGTCAATGCCAGCGTCCCGAGGGTCGCCACACGGCTCGCGAACCCGCGGCGCGCGCGCGTCCCCGGAGCAGCGCTGGTTCGCCCCACGCGATCGTGGTTCCGCCGTTCCATTCTTCCTCCCCGCACCCGAACCGGATGCGCCCATCGATGACCGGAACCCGCCGCGGGAGATGCCCGCACCTGATGCCCCGCCTACCCCAATACCGTCGAATCGTTCGCCAGCTCCCCGCTGAACGGACGATGTGTCCCAGTGCGCAACATCAAGGTCCGAGGGGTGGCACTGCTGTCACTCATTCTCACTTGATAGCTACGACTGACACACGATACGCGGACATTATGCGCCATGCGTCCGCGATCTGAAAACCACGATCGTGGCATTCGGGCACAGTCTCGCCAATCCGGTCCCCCTGTCAACGGTCGTCCCCGCGACGTCCGGCGCTGATGCCGGATTCCCGCGTCCGTATGCGCGGCTCGCAACGCCCGGCCATCGCCCGGGCACTGCCGTGCCCATCTGTCAATACCGGACGAAATTCCGTATACTGGTCCCGGAATGTGCCCACCGGAAGTCCGTCCCGCAGGACACGGCATCGCGCCCCATGCGGTCGCCCAGTGTGGAGACGGCGCGGCACACCCACACCCTCCGGTCCCGTGCCCGCACGCGGCGTACCCAAAGGCACCGACGTGTCCAGTTCGATCCCGCCCCGGACGGGGACATCCATCAAGGCGATCTCGGTCACGCTCCTCGTCGTCGGGGTGCTGCTGATCCTGTTCGCCCTCTTCGCCGACACCCTGGGGATCGGCGGTGGCCGTGGCTTCGGCTACCAGCAGCTGATCGTGCTCATCGTCGGCCTCGTGCTGGCCCTCAGTGGCGGCGCCCTCGTCGTCCAGCCGTACCTGAACCGCGTCCTGCGCGACTAGGCCCGCCTCCCGCGGGAAAGCGCCCGGCGCCCTGGCCCGCCGCCCCCGCGAGTCGCCATCCCCATTCCGGTATCATGTCTCCAGCATCGCGTCCCCGGAACCGGGGGACGCCCGGCGTGCGTGGCCGACCCGTTCGGCCGCACGCGGTTCTCCCGATCCTTCCCTTCCCCTCCCAAGGAGCTGGTCCGTTCCCATGTCCGACGTTGCCGCCGCCCCGTCCGCCCCATCTCCCGAAGCCCTCGGCATCATTGCCCGCGAGGAACGCGCCGCGGTCGAGGCCCTGCGCGCCGCCCTCCGCGAACTCGGGATCGATCCGGGCACGAAGCCGATCGAACTCCGCGCCCTGCCCTTCGAGGGCACCTGGGGTGGCGCCTCCACCATCGCCCGCATGGTCGCCGGCGATCTCGTGAGCCAGGAGCTGGAGGCCGCCGGGGAACTGGAGGGGCTGTCCAAGAAGGAAGCGAAGAAGAAGGTCAACGAGCGCGTGAACGACCGCGCGCTGGCCCTTGCCGACCAGGCTGCCGCCGCGCTCACCGCCTCCGGGCGCTTCGCGAAGGTGGAATCGGTCAATGGCTACATCAACCTCTTCTACAACGCGAACGAGATCGCCGCGCAGCTGATCGGCGAGGTTCTCGGCCAGCGCGACCGCTACGGATGGGCGCCGGAGGGCACGCACACCGAACGCGTGATGATCGAGCATTCGCAGTTGAACACCCACAAGGCCGCCCACGTCGGCCACCTGCGCAACATCTGCCTCGGCGTCGCCGTCACCAACATCAGCCGGGCGGGCGGCTACCCCACCATGCCGGTCACCTACATTGGCGACATCGGGCGCCACGTCGTGCGCTGCCTCTGGTGCTACACCAACTTCCACCAGGGCGAGGAGCCGGCGAACGGGCAGCCCCGGGGACAGTGGCTGGGCGACATCTACGCCGAATCCGATGCCCGGCTCAGCTTCCGGAAGGATGCGCTCGGGTTCCTGAACCGCGTGATCAAGGAAGATGCCGAGTTCGTCGCCGCGATCGACCGAATGCTGAAGTACCTCTGGCGCGGTGGCAACGTCGATGGCGAGGACATCGCCTACCTGCTCGGCCGCGTCTCGTCGCAGCAGGAGATCGACATCGCCCAGCTGCGCGATGAGAACGTGATCGTCGATTTCTGGCCGATCGTCGGCGCCCAGTTGCGGGAGGAAGCCGCTACCGACGCCGCCCGCGCCGATGCCGCCTCGGACGCCGACCTGGTGGATGCCGCAGAGGAAACCGACGCGTCGGTCGAGCCGGCCGCGCCGTCCATGAGCGCCGCCGAGCGCCTTGCGACCTGGAACGACCTGGCCGCGCACATGGCCGACTGGTGGCCGCATGTCCCGCGGTGGGAACGCGAGGTGAAGGAGACCTTCCAGCTCTGGGAGCAGAAGGACCCGGCCTTCGTCCAGTTGTGGGAAGAGACCCGCGAGTGGAGCCTGATCGACTTGCGCCGCATCTTCGCGGAGCTGGGCGCCGAGTTCGATGTCTGGTTCTGGGAGAGCCAGGTGGAGGACGAGGGTCGCGAGATCGTGAAGAAGCTCCTGCAGCAGGGGATCGCCGAGATCAGCGACGGCCTGCCCGTCGTCAAGATCGACGAGAAGCTGGGCCTGGAGCGCGAAACCTACCGCACGATGCCGATCCTCCGCTCCGATGGCACGACCCTCTATTCCACCAAGGACCTGGCGCTCACCCAGAAGAAGTTCGTGGAATACGACGTGGACCGCGCGATCTGGGTCGTCGATGTGCGGCAATCGCTCTATTTCGACCAGATCTCCAAGATCCTGGAGCTCTATGGCTTCGAGCAGGCCGCCCACACCGACCACCTCGGCTATGAGTTCGTGACCCTGCCCACCGGCATCATCTCCTCCCGCAAGGGCAACGCGCCCATGCTGGAGGACGTGATGGAAGGGATGCACGCCCACGCCCTGGCAGTGATCCAGGAGAAGAACCCGGCCCTCTCCCGCGAGCAGCAGCAGGCGGTGGCGCGCCAGGTCGCGATCGGCGCCATCAAGTACGTGATGCTGGCGCGCGACGGCAACAAGGTGATCGTCTTCGATGCGGAGGAAGCACTCTCCTTCGATGGCCACGCCGCGCCGTACATCCAGTACGCGCACGCCCGCGCCTGCCGCATCCTCGAACGCGCGGAGGCGACGGACGAGGCCATCGTCGCCGGCCTCGATGCCCTCGACTTCGGCGAACCGGCGCCGGAGGAACTCGACCTCCTGAAGACCATCGCCGACTTCCCGTTCGCGGTCTCCCGCGCGGCGGCGGAACTGCGGCCACTCTACATCACGAATTATGTCTATGATGTCGCGAAGCGGTTCAACGACTTCTACCATGCCTGCCCGGTGATGCAGTCGGAAGAGCCGACGCGGTCCGCCCGGCTCGCGCTGGTGGCGGCCACGCGGCAGACGCTGAAGAACGGCCTCGCCCTGCTGGGCATCGACGCCCCGGAGCAGATGTGAGTTCCCCGAATCCGACCGCCCCGACCGTCGAAAAGGGCCCGGCCTTCACCGAGGCGAACTGGCTCCGCCGCGCCCCTATCCAGCCGTTGCTCGCGCCGATCTGGCTGGGCTGCGAGCGTCCGGGCACGGAACTGGGGCCCCACGTCCTTTCCGAGGGCCTGAAGGTGCGCTGGAACCGGGCCGACCGGCGTCACCTGCAGGCGGATCTCCTGCCGGCGATCGAGGTCCTGGCCCCCTCGCCAGGGGACGCGCTGGCCCGGCTGCACCGGGGCACCCTGGAGTTCCTGCCGGAGATCGCCGCCGCCGTCGTGCCGCTCGCCGATGAGGTGGAACGGGCGATCGGGGCGGGCCATCTGCCGGTGACGATGGGTGGCGATCACGCGCTGGCGATCGGCACCATCGCCGGGGCCTCCCGCGCCTGCGGGAGGCTGGGCATGATCTGGCTGGACACGCATCCGGACCTGAACGTGCCCTCCTCGAGCGAGAGCGGGCACATCCACGGGATGCCCGTGGGGATCGCGACCGGTCTCGCGAACGACGAGTTGCCCGAGCTGGGCGCGCTCGCCGGCAAGGAGCGGATGATCGATCCCCGCGACATCTGCATGCTGGGTGTACGCGACATCGACCCCTTCGAACGGGAGATGATCAGGCGGCACGGAGTGTGGGGCCTCTCGATGGACGAGTGGTCCGACCTCGGGATCGTGGAGGGCCTGCTGCGGGCGATGTCCTATATGGAAGGACGTGGCGTCGATGCGATCCACGTCTCCTTCGACCTCGATGTGCTGGACCCGCCCATCATGCCCGGCACCGGCACCCGCTACCAGGGCGGCCTGTCGGTGCGGGAGGCATCGCGCGTGTTGCGGATGCTGAGCGACTGGAAGGCGCCCATCCACTCGCTGGACATCGTGGAGCTGAACCCGCTGCTGGACCCGGAGGGGCACAGCAACGAGATCGCCATCCACCTGATGGGCACCGCCCTCGGTGAGCGCATGGCCCTCAACGGATAGCGTGACGCGACGCCCTGTCGCGTTGCGTTCCCCGGCCATCCACCGCCATCCATTGCCCCGCGGTCCCCATGAATGCCACTCCCATGTCATCCCGAGCGAAGCGGTTCATGCGCCCGGTCTGCATGGGCGATCCAGCGGAGTCGAGGGATAGGGTGGCATGGCCGGGGCCACGCCGAGCGTGTGATGGCGATCATGCCGCGCCCTCCTGGATCGTCTCGCCTTACTTGGCATATTGGTTGCTCCCGACAAACTCCCCCTGCATGTCATTCTGAGTGGACTGTCTAGGCTAACGTGTCCTGTACATGCCTGGTCGGGCCGCCATGCAGGCGGCCCCCACAAACGAACGGACTGCCAAGCGATTCGGTCGAACCACTTCGTAGGGCAAACCCTTGTGGTTTGCCGCCTCCCCTGCGCAATGCCACGTTAGCTGAGATGGTCCACTGTGCGACGCCGAAGGGATCGGGAGGCCGCACACCATGTCGGGGTGACGTCGTGCCGGCGCGGCGATCAGGCATCGATGGACGGGATGGGCGCCGACGGGTCCACCAGCCGGTCGCGCAGGGCCACCGTCGCGGCGGAGGCCCGCCGATTCACCCCCAGCTTGCCCAGCACGTTCCCGACATGCGTCATCGCGGTGCGGGGACTGATCGAGAGCCGCTCGGCAATCTCCTTGTCGCTCATGCCGTGCACCAGGAAGACCAGCACCTCGCGCTCCCGGCGGGTCAGGCCGAGGGATTCCAGCCGCGCCTCGTCCACCTCGGTCGAGGGCGCCGCCACCTCCCCCGTCGCGGCACCCACCCCCATGCCCGGCTGCCCGGCCCCGCCGCCCTGGGACCGCATCTCGGCGAGGAAGGCAAGGACATCCTCGACCATCGCGTCGACATCCATCGCCTGCCCGGCATCGAAGGCCGCGATGAACCGTTGCTCCCCCATGGCCTGGTTGAGGCGGGCACTCATCGCCGCGAAGTCCTTGCGCGTTCGGGTCGTGAAGGCGATCCGATGCTCGTCACGCAGGGCGCGCGCGCCGCCCAGCAGGCGGGCGGCCAGTCCCTCGTGTCCCGTCGCCAGCGCCACCGACACGACGTTGTCGAACGCCTCCGCCATCATCCGCGCCGATCCCGTCTGCCGCAGGGCGTGGAGGGCGCTGGCGGTGAGTTCCAGCGCCTCCATCGCCTGCTCGCGACGGACCGCGACCATGCCCTGATCGACCTTCAGGATCGCGCTGGCGTAGCCGTCGTCGATCTGCTGGGCATA
>JBQCJS010000464.1:0-7514 GCA_051952485.1 Thermomicrobiales bacterium
GTCGCCCAGCCAGCGTTCGTGGGCCGGGGCGAGGTCCGGTTCCGCGCTCAGGTCCTCCCCGGTCGCCGCGCCGACCATCGCCAGCGCCTCCGTGAAGTGGACCTGCGGGACGACGGGCGGAACCTCCGGCAGGGCGTCCTGCAGGTCGTGCGCCTCCAGCGCGCGCGTCTCGCCCGCGACGGATGCCATCATGCCGCGCAGCACCGTCGTCACGAGGGCCATCACGTCCTGGTGGTCGCGGATGAAACCCATCTCGGCGTCCAGCGACAGGAACTGGCTGAGGTGGCGGGTGGTGTCGTGCGGTTCGGCGCGGAAGGCCGGGGCGGTCTCGAAGACGCGCTCCAGTGCCCCGACCATGATCTGCTTGTAGAGCTGCGGGCTCTGGGCGAGGTAGGCCGTGCTGCCGAAGTAATCGACCGGGAAGACGTTGGCGCCACCTTCCGGGGCCGTCTCCAGCAGCTTCGGCGTGGAGATCTCCACGAACCCCTGCGCCCGCAGCGACGCGCGGAATCCTTCCATCGCCGCCGCGAGCAGGCGCTGGGAGGCGGCCCGCTTCGGATGACGGAGGGCGACCGCCGCGTGATCGAGCAGCGTCGGCAGCTTCGCCGGGATCTCGGGCCGGAAGAGGTCCACCGGCGGCTCCCCGACGGACGCGCCGAGCACGGTGACGGCGGGATCGCGCAGTTCGAGCCCGTTCGGGGCCTGGGGCGCGACGACGACGGTCGCCTCGATCGCGAGCACGGTCTCGTGGGGCAGCGCCTGGGTCACGGCACGCAGGTCCGCAGCCTCGACGATGACCTGGGCGATCCCGGTTGCATCGCGCAGGAGCAGGAAGTCGACCGCCTTCAGCAGCCGTTGGTGATGCAGCCAGCCGCAGACCAGCACCCGCTCGCCGACGCGATCGCCGAGAGCGGCGATGGACGTGCGTCGGGGTGGTGGCGGTGAAGCCACGGATGGCACGACGGAGAGAAGGGGAGAGGAAGAAGAGGGGGCAGAGGACACGGTGGTCGCCTCCGGAAAACAGCCAGACGCTCCCTCCGCCATGCGGACGAGGGGAGCGTCTCGTGGTGCCACCGCAATTCGCCGATCTCGCGGGATCGGCCTTTCTGGGGCCGGGTAACGGGGGCAAGCCGTCCCGGCCTGGGAGGACATCCGGGGATGGACGCTCGTTCAGCCGGGCACTCGGGAGGGTCTTCGCGGGCTGGGGATCGTCACGCTCGCACCGTCCGTGACTCGCTCGGGATCGCTTCCAGGTGCCCGCTACTTGGCTCCGTCAACGCGTTGGCGCAAGCGTACGCGGCCATCCGGCTCGGTGCAAGGCGATCAGTCGCGCAGAGCGATTGCCACATTCTGCTGCGACGCGCGGATTGCGGGGAGTTACGAGGCGAGGAGCGCTCCCGACGCATGGCCGACTGGTCGTCGAACTCCTCGCCGTCGCGAGCGGTGATCGTTCAGGATTGCCGGTACTGCCAGGACGATCCTACGTTCATTCCTTGCCTGCGGTACGGCTTCCTGCGCTCAACGTAGCGGCAGAATTCAGCCGGCGACGCCATCAGTTCGTAGAGTGGGTGCCCTCGGCGAATATGTTACCGGCCTCGATCTTAGTCCGAATGCCGTTCTTGATTCGGATGAGCTTTTCCACATCGCCCGTTCCATTGATTGTGAACTCATAGATGTTCTTTCGCGAACGGACCGTCACCAAATACATCAGCGCTTCGGATGGGTGACCTGGAGAGAGATACCCACCATAGAAATTGTCCGTTAAACAGATCCAATCTGACTCAAGATCGGCCTTGGGATGAAAGTACTGTCGTATCCACTCCTGACAGGACAGCTCGATCACCCGGGGAGGGTAGGATATCGCGACATCAAGCCGTGTGTCATGCTTCTCCGCAATCCAGGCCTTCATTCGCCGGTAGACTGGTGCGGCGATCTGATAGACCACTGACGCTTCCGCGAGATTGGCTATCAGCGGAGGAAGCACATCGCGAGACTCAAACAAAGAGACGATGTAGTGCTCAATGTCTATGATCCCGCCGGCAGCCGGACCAACCTGATAATGCCTCGCCTGAAGCTCTTCAGCATTCACGCCAGGCAGAGCAGATTCCAGAGCTATGCGAGTTTCGCTTGTCTGTCGTAGCTGGACCTCATTCGCCAGTTCAGCGGCCTCGCGCATGAACGGCTCATCACTGATCGAGCCACGAAGGTCCGCGGAGAGTATCGCAATGAACGCAATGCTTGCCGACCTATCAACGCCATCCTGTGCTGGCCACTCGCTATCTGGCTGACGACCTTCGGATTCGGGGGCGCCTCCTTCCTCCTGAAGGATGATGCCCGATCCAGTGATAACAAAAGGATAGTCATGGGCCAGAGTGCGGACGGTCACGCGATACAGGGACGTTCTATCATCAGACAGATGACGCCCTCCATGCTCTTCCAGAATCTCAACCCAATCACTCGAGATCGGCGATGACCCAGTCCAATCTGCAACTCTCTCCTTGCAAATGTGTACAAGAACACCCGGATGAAACTCAACAACCGGGGTGATCTCGTGATCGCCAGCTCGCTCCTGTTTTTGCACTATGGATTTTTGAATCAGTTCCGCTAAGTGCGCAACGATTGCCCTGGCGGAGTTCGCACTAATCGAGACAAGAAGATCCCATCCCACATCGGACAGAAATCCGAGTACAGCATGAACATCTTCGGCATTGCTCCCAATCTGACGAACATCCGATCCCCAGCCGAGATTTGCTCCTTCCAGATATTCATGCGAAATTGCCTCTGAGAAGCTCGCATCAGTGAACGACTGAAGAATCCGATCTAGCTCAGAGAATCGCTTTGGACCAATTCCAGCTTGCGAGAGTGGATGGGACCAAGAAACGCGAACGAATGGAACGGATGGCGGGTCCTGTTCAAACCCGGGCCAAAGTACTGACATCGGCATGCCCATCGAACCTGCGCCTCCTCGGATTCCGCCGCCACATATCTCATGTCGTCGTCTTCAGAATCCTCAACTGCAGCATCTACACGGTCTCCTGCGCCGTATTCTTGCATGCTCTTAGCCAGTCTCGATCCAAGCGCCTGCGCCCTCAGTTGAATGACCCCGGTAGCATCTCCGGCGAGTTGACGGCGCATGACGGCGGGCGGATTCCCCGAATGCGGCTCGCCCGTCTTGCATGCTCCATAGCTACGGATGACGATTTCGAGACGGCGCGCTAGAAGTAGTTGACCGTGATCCCGCCGTCCACGACGAACTGCGTGCCCGTCATCCACGACGACTCGTCGGACGCGAGGAAGATCCCGGCCCAGACGATATCCTCCGCCCGCCCGAAGCGGCCCATCGGGATGCGGTTGAGCCGCTTCAGCTTCTCCTCCTCGTTCGGGAAGAGCGTCTCCAGCATGGGCGTCATGATCGGGCCGGGGCAGATCGCATTCGCGCGGATGCCCTCCCGCCCGTACTGCACCGCCAGCGACTTCGTGAGCGCCAGCACCCCGCCCTTGCTGGCCGTGTAGGCATCCTGCGGGATCGTGCAGCCCACCAGCGCCACGAACGACGCGATGTTCACGATCGAGCCGCCCCCGGCCGCCCGCAGCGCCGGGATGCCGTGCTTTGTGACGAGGAAGATGCTCTTCAGGTTCACGTCCAGGATCGTGTCCCACAGGTCCGGCGCGGTCTCCTCCACGGAGGTGTCCGCCTCCGGCATGATCCCGGCGTTGTTGTAGAGCACGTTCACCTTGCCGAATCGCTCCACCCCGCCCGCGATCATCGCCTGCACGTCGGCCTCGACCGTCACGTTGCCGACCACTGGCAGGACCGCGTCGCGCAGGCCGGCATCCAGCCCGTCCAGCGTCGCCGCCAGTCCGTCCTCGTTGAGGTCGGCGGCGACCACCTGCGCGCCCTGCTCCGCGAACATCCGGGTCGCGACGCGGCCCATGCCGCTCGCCGCGCCCGTCACCAACACCACCTTGCCATCGAGACGTGCCATCGGGAGAACTCCATTGCGTGCGCGAGCGGGAGGAAAGGCCGGTGGCGAACCTCGTGTTCGCTCCCCGGGAAACGGTCTGGCTTCACCCCGGAGATGCGGCCCTCGCCGTGGTTGCTGTGGGCGGTGGCCGCCGTTCTCAGGGCGGCCACAAGGGCCGCAGCTACGAATATACGGAGATGCGTGTCAGGCGAGGTCGCCGAGGATGAGGTCGAGATAGGCCGAACGCACCGTCGGCATCGGGCCCAGCGATTCCGGCCACCAGTAGGAGGCGAGGGACCAGCCGAGCACGCCGTTCACGATGTCGCCCTCGTGCTCGCTGCCGTACCCATGATCGGCGCTGCCCTCATTCATCGTCGCGAAGGCGATCTGCGTGCCGTCCGCGAACCGCCAGATTCCGGTGTCGGCGCGCATCCCGTCCATCATCCCCGATTTCGAGCCGATCCAGATCAGCGGATGCTCCTCGCCATCGTCGTCGGTGTACTGGTCCCGGCCGAGGTAGCGGGATGCCTGGTTCAGGTAGTGCTGCCTTCCGAGCATCTGGCGCATCGTCTCGCTGGCGGCCTCCGAGATCATCGACCCCCCGGCGATCCGCGCCATCATCGCCATCAGGTCGTACGGCGAGGATTCCGCCAGCGAACGGTTGTCCTCCCCCGACGCTTCCATCCGGGCGCGATCCTCCGGTGAGTGGAGGACGAAGCTCGGAAAGCCGAGCGCCCGGGTGGTCGCGTTGATCGCCTCGTAGCCGCCCAGATGATCGAGCAGGAGGCGGGTCGCGGAGTTGTCGGAGACGATCACCATCAGCATCGCGAGGTCGTGGAGGGTGAATGCCTGGCCCACCGTCATGTCTCGCAGCACGCCGGACCCCAGCCGCAGCGCCTCCGGCCGGAACGGGAGGGTGTCGGAGAGCGCCATCTCCCCGGCCTCGATCCGGCGGAAGAGCTCGATCAGCACCGGCACCTTGTAGGTGCTGGCCGTGGGGTAGGGCGCGTGGCCATCGACCAGCACCTCCTCGCCGGTGTCGAGGTTGCGGGCGGCCAGGGCGAACGTGCCGGGGAACCAGGCGCGGGCGGCGGCGATGCGCCGGTCCAGCAGGGCGCGGCGGGCGGTGGAGTCGGATACAGGCATGCGGAAGGCGATCCTTCGGTGAACGGCGAACCGGCGCGGGACGGACAAGCTGGCCGGGATTGTAGCGCGTGGCGCGGTCCGCTTCGCCCGCTCCCCGTACAATGCGCGAAAGTTGCCCGCGCCCCGTATCCGGATCATCGAAAGGACGCTCGCCGTGACCGCTCATCTTCCGCCCGCCCGGGGCATCCTCACCCTCGACGCGCTGGAGGAGCGCGTCCGCTCCGGCGAGGTCGACACCGTCATCACGGCGGTCTGCGACATGCAGGGGCGGCTGGTCGGCAAGCGGGTGACGGGCGACTTCTTCATCGATCACGCCCGAGCCCACGGCACGCACTTCTGTACCTACCTCCTCGGCACGGACATGGAGATGACCACGCCGGACGGCTTCGCGGCGATGGACTGGGCCAGCGGGTATGGCGACTACCTGGCGCGTCCCGACTGGGCGACGCTCCGCCGCATCCCGTGGCTGGAGGGCACCGCGCTCGTCCTCTGCGACGCCGTGGACGAGGCGAGCGGCGACCTCGTCCCCTTCGCGCCACGTTCGATCCTCAAGCGGCAGATCGCGCGGCTGGCGGATCTCGGGTTCGATCCGCTGATGGCGACCGAGCTGGAGTTCTACGTCCTGCGCGAGTCGTACGGGGAGGCGGCCGGCAAGCATTTCGTCGATCTCGCCCCCGCCGGGCGCTACAACGAGGACTACCAGCTCCTGCAGGGCACGAAGCTGGAATCGCTCTACCGGCGGCTGCGCAACGAGCTGAGCGCGGCGGGCGTCCCCATCGAGTTCTCGAAGGGCGAGGCGCACGCCGGCCAGCACGAGATCAACCTCCACTATGCCGAGGCGCTGGAATCGGCCGATCGCGCGGCGTTGTTCAAGCACGGCGCGAAGGAGATCGCCTGGCAGGAGGGCCGCGCGATCACCTTCATGGCGAAGCCGTACCAGGCGTGGACGGGATCGAGCGGGCACGTGCACCTCTCCCTCCGCGACCGGGCGACGGGCCGGAACGCCTTCCCGGGCACGGACGATCCCCACTGCCGGGAGCTCTCCGACATCATGCGCTGGTTCCTCGGCGGCCTGATCGCCGGATCGCGGGAACTGGCGCTCTTCGTCGCTTCCACGGTGAATGCCTACAAGCGGTTCGCCCTCGGCTCGTGGGCGCCGGTGCATCTCGTCTGGGGCCGGGACAACCGGACCTGCGCCTTCCGCGTGGTGGGCAGCGGGCAGGCGTTGCGGATCGAGAACCGCCTTCCCGGCGCGGACGCGAATCCCTATCTCAGCTTCGCGGCCGTGCTGGCGGCGGGCATCCACGGCATCGAGCGGCGGATCGAGCCGGGCGATGCCTTCGCCGGCAACGGGTACACGGCCACCGACCTGCCCCGTGTGCCGCACACGCTCGCCCGCGCGATCGAGGCATGGGCGGGGAGCGACCTGGCCCGCGACGCGTTTGGCGCGGACGTTCACGCCCACTACCTGAACGCGGCCCGCGTGGAACAGGACGCTTTCGATGCCGCCGTCACCGACTGGGAGCGCGAACGCTACCTCGAACGGGGCTGATGCGATCCGCCCCGTCCGCGCCGGCCGCTACCGTCCGAGGTCGCGGCGCTGCACGACGACCATGCCCGCAACGACCGCGAGCACCGCGATCGCCAGGGAAACGAGGAGTGGCGGCAGCATGGAGGTCGTCCCGGCGTAGATGCCGGGGTAGTCCGCCAGCCCGACCGGCGACCATCGCGCAATGCTCGGCCAGGTCGCGAGGATCGAGGAGACGAGCACCAGCACGATCGCGATGGCCGTCGTCATCCCGACGCTGCGCAGGATGCCGGTGAGCAGGAAGGCGAGCGCACCGAACGCGACCTGGTAGCAGCATCCCGCGATCCAGAGCCGCGACACCCCCGCGAACGACGGCGATCCGATCAGGACGGCCGTCTCGTACCAGGCGGCGGCCATCCCCAGCGTGAACCCGAGCGTCATCGTCGCGAGCGAGACCGCCAGCCGGGGCGCCAGCAGCGTCCACAGGTCCCGCCGGCGCGTGCGGTAGAAGATCGCGAGCGGGTAGGAGGCATCGATCGCGCAGGCGGAGACCAGCATCGCCAGCCCGACCATCAGCCCGATCTGGAGGGCGTTGTTGGTGTAGCCCACCATGCCATCGGCGGGGACCGGGGTGGCGACCACGATCTGCATCTGCCCGCTGTTCAGCGCCGACCCGAAGATCTCGGCGGCGTACCGCACGATGAACGGGTTGGTGAAACCGAAGAAGGCGTAGGCGAACAGCAGCCCGATGAGACGCCGGGTCCGCCAGATGCGCAACAGCTCGATCCGGAGGGGCGAGAGGCCATGCCGGGGTCGGGATCGTGTGCTCATGGGGCGGGCTCCGCGTGGACGATGGCGGCGAAGGCATCGTCGAG
>JBQCJS010000465.1:0-5012 GCA_051952485.1 Thermomicrobiales bacterium
AGATCAAGAAGGCCATGACCGGTCTTCTGGCTCCGGTCTTCGAGGACGTGACCGACGGCTACGCCGAGGTGCGCGACACCTTCAAGCTGCCGAGCAACGATGTCGTCGCTGGCCTCTACGTGCTCGACGGCAAGGTCACCCGCAACTCGCGGGCACGCGTGCTGCGCAGCGGTACCGTGGTCTTCGAGGGTGGCATCAAGTCGCTGAAGCGGTTCAAGGAAGACGCCCGCGAGGTGGCCGCTGGCTACGAATGCGGACTCGGCCTCGACGGCTTCAACGACATCCAGGTGGGCGACCAGATCGAGTTCCTGCACCGGCAGGAAGTGGCGCGCTCCGTCTCCTGATCGGAGCGGGTCCGCCGCATGACATCCGGCGGGGCAGTATCCTCGGGTAGTGCCCCGCCGCAGGAACGGAACGGCCGTGACCAGACGAACGAGACAGGTCGGGGAACTCCTGCGGGAGGAACTCGACGACATCATCCGCCGTGAGGTGAAGGACCCGCGCATCGGGTTCTTCAGCATCACGCGCGTCGAAGTCCCGACCGACCTCCGGTCGGCGCGGGTCTTCATCAGTGTGCTCGGCACCGACGAGGAGCGGGAGCAGACCCTTGTCGCCCTGCGCTCCGCATCGGGCTATATCCGGCATGTCCTGAAGCCGCGGCTGCGGATGCGCCAGATCCCGGAACTGGATTTCCGGGACGATCGCTCGATGGAATACGCGCAGCAGATCACCGAGGCGCTGCGCGACGTGCGCGAGCGGGACAAGGCGCTCCGCACCCAGGACGACGTGTCGAAGCCATCGCCAGCGGTCGTCACGCCGGCGATCGCCGACGAGGGGGAGGACGCCTGATGCCGGCATCGTGGAGGCTCGATCCGGAAGAGACAGCGGCTGCGCTGGCGATGCTGCGTGGCGCGTCGCATGTCCTGCTCCCGACGCACCAGCATGTCGATGCCGATTCGATATCGTCGGCGATGGCGATGAGCCGGGCGCTCGACCGCTTCGGCATTGCATCGACGGTGCTGGTGAGCGACGGGCAGCTCCCGGGTTCCCTCCGCTTCCTGCCGGGCATCGACCGGGTTGCCGTCTACGGGGTCGATCCGCTCCCGTCATACGATCTGCTCTGCCTGATCGATAGCTCGGACCTCCGCCGCCTTGGCGCCTTCTACCGGGACGACCCCTCGCGGGTCGATGGCCGGGTGCCGATGATCAACATCGACCACCATGTCACCAATGACCGGTTCGGGGTCATCAACATCGTGGAGCCGGGCGCTGCCTCGGCGTCGGAGATCGTCGCGGACATCCTGGCGGCATGGGGTGTGGAGCTGGACAAGGAGACGGCGCAGTTGCTCCTCTCCGGCATCTACGGCGATACCCTGGGGTTGCGCACGGATTCCGTCACCTCACGCACCATGCGTACGGCGGCGGATCTGGTCGATGCAGGGGCGAACCCGGTGCCGGTCGTGGATGCGCTGTTCCGGCTCAAGCCGCAGAGCACCGTCCGCCTGTGGCGGATTGCCCTCCGGAAGATCGAGTGGACCGGATCGCTGATCTGGACGGCGTTGACGCCGGAGGACTTCGCGAGCGCAGGGGCGGAATCGAGCGAGGCCGAGGGGATCGTCAACTTCCTGCTCGGTACCGACGGCTCCCGGGCGGCAGCGATCCTCTACGGGACGGAGGATGCCTGGCGGATCAGCATGCGCAGCATGTATCCGCAGGTCGATGTCGCGAAGATCTGCTCCGTTTTCGGCGGCGGAGGCCATCCCCGCGCCGCAGGATGCCAGGTCGAGGGCGGCGAGGCCGGCAAGCAGGCGTTCGTGACCCGCGTGGCCGAGTTGCTCGCCGAGATCGACATGACGGGGACCCCGACTCCCGCCGCGACGACGAAACCGGCCTGATCTTCCCATGGCTCGAAACCGGCGCTCCGCGACCAGACACGGATACCTCGTGATCGACAAGCCCGGCGGCTGGACCAGCCACGATGTGGTCGCGCGGGTCCGGCGCATCGTCGGCGAACGACGGGTCGGCCACGCCGGGACGCTCGATCCGGCGGCGGTCGGCGTGCTCCCCGTCGCGGTGGGCCTGGCCACGCGGACGGTCGAATACCTGTCGGACGCCGCGAAGTCCTACCGCGCCGAGATCACGTTCGGGATCGAGACGGATTCGGCCGATGGCGACGGGACGGTCGTGGCCCAGCGCGGAGCGGATGGGGTGACGCGGGAGGCCGTGGCGTCCGCCCTGGAGGCGTTTCGCGGTCCCCAGATGCAGATTCCTCCGTTGCACTCCGCGGTCCAGCTCGATGGCAAGCGCCTCTACGAGCTGGCCCACGCCGGGCTGGAGGCGCCGGAGATCCCCGCGCGGGCAATCGAGATCCACGTTATCGACCTGGTCCGATGGGAGCACCCCGTGGCGACGGTTGACATCACCTGCTCCAAGGGAACCTATGTGCGATCCATCGCGCGCGATCTCGGGGAGCGGGTCGGGACCGGAGCGCATCTCTCGAACCTGGTGCGCACGGCGACCGGGCCGTTCACCCTCGCCGACGCGATGACCCTCGAGCACCTGGAGGCGCGGCTTGCATGCGAGCCCTGGACTGCGGTCGCGGCCCATCCGGACCGGGCGCTCGAGCATCTGCCCGCATTGGTGGTGACGGCGGACCAGCGTATCGAGTGGTATCAGGGGAAGGCGCTTCCCCTCGCCGCTCCACAGGGCGATAGTCGCGTGTACGATAGCAACGGCGTCTGGATCGGCGTGGGCCGCAGCGACGGCGCGACGGTCCAGCCGGCGAAGGTCGTGACGCTGGATGAACTCGATCAATCGGCACACGGGCAGGACAGGTCAGCGTGAACCAGGCTCCGGACATCTTCACCCGACTCGACGCACTTCCCGCCGGCGCGCGGATCGCCAGTATCGGCACCTTCGATGGCGTCCATCGCGGGCATCGCCACCTGCTCGACCTGCTCGTGGAGCGGGCTCGGGCGCTCGGAGTGGAGTCGGTGGTGGTGACCTTCGAACCGACGCCGATGCAGCTCTTCGCCCCGGACCGCTTCCGAGGTCGGCTCACGTCGAACGAGGAGCGGGCCCGGCTGCTCGCGGCGGCTGGCGTCGATCGGGTGGTCGTCCTTCCGTTCACGCAGGAGCTGGCGAGGCAATCGCCGCAGGAGTTCATCGGGCATCTGGTCGCCGCGGGTGTGGGTGAGCTGTGGGTGGGTGAGGATTTCGCCCTCGGACACAAACGGGCGGGCGACGTGGCGACGTTGCGGCAGATCGGCGCCGGGACTGGCATGACGGTCAACGCCATCGCCCGCGTGGATTTCGACGGGATGGCGGTCAGCAGCAGCGCCATTCGCGAGCGGGTCCTCGCTGGCGATGTGGGCGAGGCCAACCGCCTGCTCGGTCACCCGTTCGCGATGGCGGGCCGGGTGGTGCACGGCGACCAGGTCGGCCGCACGATCGGGTACCCGACCGCGAATGTGCCGCTCCCGCGCGACCTCGTGAAGCCGGCCGATGGCAGTTATGCTTCGTGGGCGTGGATCGAGGGTGAGGCATCGCCGAGGGCCGCGATGACCTACATCGGGACCCGCCCGGTGCTGAATACCGGGGAGCGGGTCGTCGAGACGCACATCTTCGATTACGACGGTGACCTGTACGGAAAGCAGTTGCGAAGCGAATTCATGGCGTTCCTGCGGCCGGACCAGCACTTCGACGGGCTGGAACCCCTGCTGGAACACCTCGCGGATGACGCACGGCGGGCACGCGCCGTGCTTGGGACCGAAGGGACATCGCGGATCGCCAGCCAGGCGGGGACGACTGCAGCCACCACCACCGAACCACAGTCACCGTTCCGGGTTTGATCCGGGACCGGTTACGTGGTACAGTTGTTCGGCGTTGTCGCTGGCGAAGCGTCGGTATTCGTACCGGCTTTTTTGTATGTCCGCCATGCAGCGCCAGCAGTTCAGGAGGCAAGCTATTTCTCGACCAGCGCAGACTCGCGTGAACGAGCGAATTCGCATCCGCGAGGTACGACTTATCGACGATGAGGGGAACCAGGTCGGGATCATCCCGACGCGCGATGCGCTGGAGATGGCGCGCGAGCGGGGATTGGACCTTGTAGAGGTTGCGCCGAACGCGGTGCCCCCTGTCTGCCGATTGATGGATTACGGCAAGTTCCGGTACGAGCAGAGCCGCAAGGAGCGCGAATCGCGCAAGAGCCAGCACGTCACCCGGGTGAAGGAAGTCCGGATCGAGCCGAAGATCGGCGATCACGATCTGGAGACCAAGGGACGACAGGCGGCGAAGTTCCTCGAAGCCGGAGACAAGGTGAAGATCAGCGTGCTTTTCCGTGGCCGCTCGATCACGCACCCGGAGCTTGGTCGTGAGTTGCTGGACCAACTTCAGGAGCAGCTGAAGGAAATCGGAACAGTCGAACAGACGCCGCGCATGGAAGGCAGGACGATGACGATGTACCTCGCCCCCGTCCGTGCACGTGCCGCTGGCAGCGAGCGCAGAGAGGAATCGTCGGACAATGGCTAGCAAGTCGGGTACGAAAGTCAAGCTGAAGACGCACAAGGGTGCGAAGCGCCGGTTCTCGATCACCGCGACCGGCAAGATCATGCATGCCAAGGGAATGAAGAGCCACAACCGCCGCAAGAAGGCGCCGCGGGTGCTTCGCCAGCTGGACAAGATGCAGGAGATGGATTCGACGAACGCCAAGGGCGTGAAGTTGATGCTCCCGTACGGCCTCAAGTAGATCGATCGCCTGGCCGGCTGCATTGCGCGTCGGCGGGCTGACGTAGAAGTATCGAAGGACAACGGATCATGGCACGAGTCAAGCGCGGTGTGGCGGCCCATCGGCGGCACCGCAAGGTCATTCTCCAGGTGAAGGGCCATCGCGGCACCCGCAACCGCCTCTACAAGCGCGCGCACGAGTCGATGATGCGCTCGCTGCAGTATGCGTATCGGGACCGCCGCAACCGCAAGCGCGACATGCGTCGCCTGTGGATCCAGCGCATCAA
>JBQCJS010000466.1:0-6305 GCA_051952485.1 Thermomicrobiales bacterium
CCCCCGCCGCGATCTCCGCGCGAACCTCCACCGCGACACCATCGGATTCCGCACGGAGCAACGCCATCGTCGGGTCGCGTTCGACCAGCGTCCAGCCGCCCGCAGAGGGATCGACCGGCACGACGCGATCGCGCAGGATCTCCCGCCACGTCCCGTCGGATGCCTGGACGAGGAAGCCCAGCACGACGAGCCGTTCGCCATAGCCCAGCCAGGCCACCGCGCAGCCGGTCGGATCGACCAGGCGAAGGCGCTCCGGCGTCCCGGCGCTAACCGCCGGGGGGGGCGGAGGCACGCCGAATCGGGCGCGCCGGGGCGATGGGTCCGGGCGATCGGATGGCACGGGCACGCCCGTCAGACCACGACGGCGATGGTGTCGCCGTCGATCACCACGTCGTAGCGCCGGACCCGCACGCGGGGATCGGCCAGCGCCTTCCCGCTCAGGAGATCGAATTCCCAGCCGTGCCAGGGGCAGGAGATGATCTCGCCCTCGCGGCCCCAGATGAACTCGCCGGGCCGGGAGGGCAGTGTCGTGCCGGAGAGGCGGCCCCGGCAGACGGGCGCCAGCTCGTGGGGGCAGACGTTCAGCACGGCGATGTAGTCGCCCGCGACGTTGAAGAGGCCGATGGAATGGCCTTTCGCCTCCACCAGCCGCATCTCGCCGGGCGCGAGGTCGCCCACCCGCGCGACCGGAATCGGGGAGACCGCGCGGCGCGGCTTCGCCTCAGTCATCGGCGGCCTCCGCAGGGGTAGCGGTGAGGTGGGAGACCGGTTCGGCGGGAAGGCGATAGAGCTCCCGCGCCGTCTCGGCCATCACGCGGCGGCGGAGATCGGGGCCGAAGGGACGAGCGGAGAAACTGGGCGTATCGCCGTCCCAGTGCGGGTAGTCGCTGGAGAACATCAGCATCCGGCCGGCATCGAACATCTCCAGCATCTGCTTGAGGTGCGCCGGGTTCTCCGGCTCCTCGATCGGCTGGGTGGTGAGCCGGACATGCTCCTGGATGTATTCGGACGGCGGCTTCTCCAGCCACGGCACGGTCTGGCGCAGGCCCTTCCAGTTCTTGTCCAGCCGCCACATGAGCGGCGGCAGCCAGGAGACGCCCCCTTCCACCATCACGAACCGCAGCGTCGGGAACGTCTGGAAGACGCCCTCCGTGACCAGGCTCACGAGGTGCCCGATGTAGCTCGCCACCAGCCCGGTGTGCCACTCCAGGTAGCTCGTGGCGTAGCCCACCGCCGAGGTCGGCCCGGTGATGCCCACGCCCTCGTTGCCGGGGTGGATCGCCACCGGCAGGTCGTGGGCGACCGCCGCCTCGTAGATCGGGTGGTAGAACCGCTGGCCGTAGGGGATGCGGGCGCCGCTGCCCATCATCACCTGCACGAAGCCGGGATGGTCGCCCAGGCGGTGGATCTCCCGGGCGGCGAGGACGGGATCGTTCGGCGCGACGTTGAGCGAGGCACGGAAGCGGGGATCAACTGGCAGCCAGTCGTTGGCGGCGACATCGTTGATGGCGGAGATCACCGCCGCCGCGTAGTCCGGTTCCGGCCCGACCCCGGCGTGGATGGCGCCCTCGAAGTTGAGGATGCCGTAGTCGATCTCGTAGGGATCGAAGAGATGCTGCCCGAGCAGCACCGGGTCCATCGCGATCCGGTCGCCGTCCAGCGTCACGGAATCGGCACGGACCACCCCGGCCGGGTTCCAGTAGCCGAGCACGCCAGGGCCCCGGCTGCCGGAGCGATAGCGCGATTTCCACGGCTCCGGCAGGAAATCCGGCATGCGCTCCGGGTTCACGGAGGGGTGGATATCGGCGTCGATGATGGCGTGGTCGCGGGGTCGTCGTGGCGGCATGGGCGCATGCTCCCGGTCGGTGGGTCCCGAATGGCGGGCTGGATGGCGGGCCGGGGCCGGGGAGAGGCCGGTCCCGGCTGGCCCGGAGGAGCCGGGCACGGTTGACGGGAACCCTAGCGTATTGGTACGGTCCGGTCTAGTCCGAAAAACCTGCCGAACGGGAGGGCCGCTTCCGTTCGTTCCCGGCGCGCAGCGCTTCGGAGGAGGATCGCATGACTCGGGACCCCGGTAAAGACGCCAATCACGCGCGCGGACGCCTCTCGCGCCGCGCCTTCGCGGGCGGCAGCGCCCTCACCATCGCGATGCTCACCGGCGGCGCCTTGCCGTCCGGCTTCGGGCGCGCCGTGCTCGCGCAGGACGGCGCGAAGGAGTTCAACGCCGCCTGGCCCTACCAGGAGCCGCCGCAGGGTCACTACAACGCCTTCGTGACGGATGGCATCTTCGCGAACGTCGCCTCTCCCAACATCTATGGCGACATGATCTGGCAGCCGATGGCCATGTTCCAGTGGGGTCCGCAGGAATGGATCCCCTTCATGGCCACCAGCTGGGGCTTCATCCGGGTGGAGGACGGGTCGGCGACCCCAGGCGCATCCCCTGCGGCATCGCCGGTCGCGTCGGCAGCCGCGTCGGCAGAGGCATCGCCGGCATCCGGTGGCACCCCGAGCGGCGCGGTCGGGCCGATCGAGCCGGGCGCGAATGTCTTCCAGATCACCCTGCGCCAGGGCGCGACGTGGAGCGACGGCACCGAGTTCACCTCCGCCGATGTGCTGGTCACCCTCTCGCTGATGCGGTTGATGTCCAACGTCATCTGGAAGTACGTCGATCGCGTGGAGGCGCCCGACGCCTACACCGTCAACTTCCACATGAGCCAGCCCTCCACCGTCGTCCAGCGGTACGCCCTGCGCACCAGCACGCAATCGGCGGCGATCTACGGGGAGTGGGCGAAGCGGGCCGACGCCCTCTTCGAGGCCGGGAAGACGGTGGCGGACGACGAGGTGAAGCAGCTCCTGGGCGAGTTCAACCAGTTCCGCCCGGAGCAGATCGTCGCCAGCGGCCCCTTCACGATCGACATCCCGAGCGTCACCGGCTCCGACCTGACGATGGTGAAGAACCCGCAGGCCTGGAACGCCGACCAGGTGGGATTCGACCGCATCCACAACCACAACGGCAACGGCGAGGCGATCATCGCGGTGATCCTCTCCGGCGCCGTGGATTACGGCACGCAGGCGTTCACACCGCCGGTGGAGGCCCAGCTGGTGGAAGGGGGCGCCCGCATCGTGCGGCCACCGACCTACTCCGGACCGGCGATCCTCTTCAACTACGGCACGGTGGAGGTCTTCAACGACAAGCGGGTGCGCCAGGCCTTCGCCCACATCATCGATCGCGCCCAGAACGGCACGATCGCGCTGGGGCAGTCCGGCGTGCCGCCGCAGTACATGGCCGGCATGTCCGACACCCATGTCAGGACGTGGCTCCCGGAGGCAGACATCGCCACCCTGAACCCGTACGAGAAGGACGACGACAAGGCCGCCGCCCTCCTGCAGGAGGCGGGCTGGACGAAGGACGGCGACACCTGGAAGCTGCCGGATGGCAGTGACGCCGCCTTCGACCTCTCCTTCCCGGCGGAATACCCCGACTGGTCGGCATCGGCGGAGGACGTGGCGGACCAGCTGACGACCTTCGGCATCAGGATCACTCCGCTGGCGGTCGCCGTGACGCAGCAGCCGATCGACGTGGACCAGGGCAAGTTCCAGATGGCGATCCGGGGCTGGGGCAACTCCTCCAACCCGCATCCCCACTTCTCCTACGTGCAGGCGTTCTTCGTCCACAACACGCTGGCGGTGAACAACGGCGGCGAGGGCATGAAGTTCCCGCTGGAGCAGGAGACGGAGGTCGCCGGCAAGGTCAACCTCGAGCAACTGACGCTGGACTCGGCGGACGGGCTGGACGAGAACGCCCAGCGCGAGAAGGTGACGACCATCGCCAAGGTCTACAACGAGCTGCTGCCGGAGATCCCGCTCTTCGAGCGATACGGGAACAACATGATCCTGGAGGAGCGGGTCCAGCCGTGGCCGGCGGACGACGACCCGATCTACCAGAACAGCCCCTACGCGGACGGCATCGTGACGATCCTGATGCTGACGGGCGCGCTGCAACCGAAGTAACCACGACGGCAGCGACGCCGGGACGGGGGCGGGAGGGCCGTGAATGCCCCTCCCGCCCCCGTCGTTTTGCCCCGATTCTCTTTCCGATAGACACTTTTTGCTTTAGAGCCACGATTGCACTTATCAACTCACAATCACTGGCCCTTTTGGAGTTGACCTTTCATTTTCCCTCGTGTACCTTGATGGCGTTGGGATACAACATGAAACAACTCCTTGGGTATGGGCCTACCCTTGGGGCACACGCTCGCATCTGATCGCGACACATTCGAAAGCAGCAACCCGTGACGATCCTGAACCTCGATGTGCCGCCCAGCGGCCACCTGGCGAAGCGACGCCTTGCGTCCCGCATGCTGATGACGATCCTGTGCTCCGCCCTCCTGGTCGGCAGCGGCCAGCCGGTGTTCGCGCAGGAGACGCCGGACGCGTCCCTCGACACGCCCGCGGCCGACAGTGTCGAGGCGACCGAGGCGCCGGTGGAAGAGGTCACCGAGCCGCCCACCGAGGAGATCGTGACCGAGGAGCCGGTCTACCCGACCGAGGAACCGGTGATCGAGCCGACCCTGGAGCCGACGCTCGAACCCACCCTGCCGCCAACCGAGGAACCGACCGCGACCGAGGTCCCGACGGAGACGCCGTCGCCCACGCCCGCGCCGTCGCTGGCCTATACGCTGGCCTCCCAGCCGGATTGCCAGCTGGCGCCGGAGAGCACCACCACCCTCGCCGCCGGGGCGACCATCGAGTACGTCTGCATCGAGCGGGTGACCGTCTCCGGGGCGAACCTCTCGCCCGCCGGGATGGGCATCGCCTGGAACGTGCGGATCGAGGCCGAGGGCGGCTGGTCCGTCCAGGTGCTGCCGCCGGTGAACCCCGGCGAGGTCCAGCAGTGGTCCGATCCGGGCCTGGCGTCGGCGACCGTCGCCTTCACGCCGGTCGATCCCTTCGGCACCGACACGACCCCGGCCACGATCGAGACGCAAGCCGAGATCACCTACCGCGTGCGCGTCACCCGTCCCGCCGGGACGACCTGCGACCGCTCGCCCTATGCCCTGACCTTCACCCGCGGGGCGGCCGTGACCGCATCGGAGACGACCGCGACCCCCGGCCCGACGCCGGACCCGTATCGCCTGACCCCCGACCTCGCCGCCATCCCGGCGCCGACCGTCTCCTTCGCGGGACCGCTCGATTTCGGCGATGTGCCGCTCAGCGCGGACGCGCCGGCGGGCGTCGTGAAGGACGGCACCCTGACCGTGACCGTGGACGGCCTCGACGCCACCTGCGGCGGCTGGACGCTCCACCTCTCCGGGGCGGGACTGACCGATGCCAATGGCACGCCCCTGGAGGGCAGCGCCCTCGTGATCACGGCCATCGACGATGTGCCCCTGGCGGCTGGCGAATGCCGGCTGGCCGACGGGTGCGACCTCTTGACCATTGACGGCGGCGCCGGTGCGCCGATGACCTCGACGCACACCGTTCGCGTCGAACTGCGCATGCCGGACGAGCCGAGGACGGGGAGTTTCCGCGCCTCGGTGCAGGCTGGCCTGCGTGGCGACCCATCCACCGGGCAGGAGTAGGGGCGCGGCAGCGCGCAAGGGAAAGGATGGAGCTGGGGGCATCAGGAACGTTGTGGGCGGGACCTCGCCCGAAGACGAGATCCCGGATCTGGCATGGCGATCAGATGGTGAAGCGCCTGATCGTCACACCGTTTTCCAGTATCGCATCCGACCAACGGGGGGAATATGGCCCACTCGGCCCCACCCGGACGCCGGATTCGCCGCTGGAAGTTCCTCAGAGGAGCAACACGCATGAATCTCAAGAAGTCCTTCATGGGCGCTGTCGCCGGGCTCGCGCTCGTCGGCTCCATCGCTGCCCCGATCGCCTCCGCGCAGTACGCCGGCGACAACACGGGCAACAATCAGACTACGGCTTATGTCGAGGTCTATACCACTGGCTCATTCGATGTGTTCTTCAAGATTGGCGACATCGACATGGGCGATGCCAACTTCAGCGCGTCGTCCACGAGCCAGACGGTGACCGGCTCCCTTACGTTGGGCTACACCGACACGAAGGTCCAGCGACCAGCCTTCGACGTTCAGGTCCAGTCGACCGATTTCTACAATCTCGCGAATTTCTACACCACGCCGATCCCGGCTACCGGCTTCAAGATCACCAAGACCTACAACGTCGGCCAGCAGCAGTGGACCTCGATGCCCAACTCCCCGGGCCGCGTGGGTGACATCGGCTCATTCTTGAACAGCAACACCGTTCCTGGCCAGAGCACCGGGCCGTGGACGTGG
>JBQCJS010000467.1:0-10578 GCA_051952485.1 Thermomicrobiales bacterium
CCGGGGGCCGCGGGGCGGGGGGTAGTTGGGGTGGGCGAGCTTGGGTATGGTCCTTTCTCGGGGTGGGAATTTGCCGCGCCCCGGCGCCCTTTGCAGGGAGGGAGCATGGGTCCACGGGGGCGCGGGGGAGTTCGTGACGGAAAGGGTCGGATTACGCCGGGGTGGCGATGCCCTCGAACTTGAGGACCATGCCCGCCGGGGCGTCCGGTCCGGAGATGATGGAGTTGGCGGTCACGTAGAGGTTGCCTGCCGCGTCGAAGGCGATGCCGTGCGGGAAGAAGAGTCCTTCCACGACCGGCTCGATCTCGCCATCGGCGGTGATGCGGAAGACGTTGCCCGGCGCCGGCATCTCGCCGCTGAAGTCGGCGGTGAGCTGGGAGGCGTAGAGCAGGCCATCCGGGCCGAGGGCAATGGCGACGTTGTAGGCGATCCCGGAGACGCCTTCGGTCCAGGTGGCGTCCGGCGCGAAGTTCAGGATCGACGGACCCGCCCAGCCCTCGCCGAGGAGGCCGACCGTGATCGTGCTCGCGTCATCGACGACGATCCCGGTCGGGACCGGCTGGCGGGGTCCGGGCTGCATCGCCTCTTCCTCGGCGGTGGGGGTGGCGCCGGTGAGGTCGGTCAGGTTCGGGACCACCGCGAAGAGGGAGAACTCGCCGCTGGCCGGATCGACCGAGTAGATGGTGTTGCCGCCGGCATCGGCCACATAGAGCAGGCCGTCCGGCGAGGCGGCGAGCGCGTAGAGGTTCGGGTTGACGTCCAGGTCATCCGGATTGTTCTCGATCTCGTAGGTGCCGAGTTCGGCGACCTGGCGCACCGTGCCGGTGGCGAGGTCGATCGCGCGGACGGTGTTCTCCCCCGGAACCTGGGCGAACCCGCTGACCACGGAGGTGCCGCCGTTCACGACGAACGCCTCACCGCCGACGATCGTGATGCCGGTGCCACCCGCTTCGGTGGTGACGACGGACTGCGTCCCATCCGGCGCGACCTTCGAGACCTGCGGCGCGACGAGGGGCAGCGGGCCGGTGGGCAGGGAGCCATCCGGCAGCGGCGTCGCGGCTGCGGTCGGGGGCTCACTGCCGCCGCCCGCGACACCGGCTTCGGCGATGTAGAGCGTCCCATCCTCGGCGACGGCGAGGCCGTTCGGGTTCCAGAGCCCCTGGGCGACGGGGATCGCGCCGGCGGGCAGGGGAGGCATGCCGCCCCCGTCCTCGGCGGGCGAGGCTTCCGGGGTGGCATCCTGGGCGAAGGCGGGCCGGGCGACGACGGCGAGGGCCGCCCCGGCGGTGATGCTGGCGCCGATCGCGGAGAGCGTGCGGCGGCTGAGGGTTCGGTCGAGCGTGGACATGGACACGGAGGCTCCTTCGATCGGGGTAGCGCGTGATGGGCAGATGGCGCGCGAGACGATGCGCAGCGCACAGGTCGCGGGCCGGTCGAGCGGCCCGTGCTTCCAATCTACCGGCGCGGCTTCCCCGATTCCCCCCGGATTTCCGTGGTTTTGTCGGGATGGATGGGATTGCGATCAGTGCGTGTGGGCGTGACCACCCGAGCGGGCGGTGAAATCGTCGGGCGGGTGCGTGGCGTCCAGCGATTCGGGTTGCAGGGTGGCGTGGGCGATGCCGAAGCGCTCCTCCAGCAGGTGATCCAGCGCCTCGCAGGTCTTCGTCCAGGCGGCGAAGTCGTCCACCGTGACATGGGCGCTCAGCGCGACCATGCCGGAGGTGACGGTCCAGATGTGGAGGTCGTGCATGCCGCGCACGCCGGGAACCCCCGTCGCGGCGGCGATCACCGCATCGGGGTCGATATCCTTCGGGCCGGCCTCCAGCAGCACATCGACCGACTCCGCGAGCAGCTTCCACGAACTCCAGAGGATGAGCAGGCCGATCAGCCCCGAGAGGATGGGATCGGCCAGGTACCAGCCGGTGGCGAGCATGATGAGCGCCGCGACGATGGCCCCGACCGAACCGAGGGCATCGCTGACGACGTGCAGGAAGGCGCCGCGCGTGTTCAGGTTGTGCTGGTGGCCGCCCCCGCGCGAGAGGACCCACGCCGAGCAGAGATTCGCGACCAGTCCGGCGACCGCGACGACGAGCATCGGCCCGCTGTGGACCTCCGGCGGCTCGCTGAGACGCTGGAAGGCTTCCCAGAGGATGACGAAGGTGAGGCCGATCAGGAAGGCGCTGTTGATGAACGCGGCCAGCACCTCCGCCCGCAGGTAGCCGAAGGAGCGGCGGGGCGTGGGTGGCCGTTGGGCGAGGCGGATGGCGAACAGGGAGAAGCCGAGCGCGGCGACATCCGTGGCCATGTGCCCGGCATCGGCGATCAGGGCCAGCGAGTTCGTGAGGAACCCGCCGACCGCCTCGATCGCCATGAAGGCGGCGGTGATGCCGAGGGCGATCGCGATCGGCCGGGCACTGGCGCGGCTGGAGTCGCTGCCCGCATCGGGGCGGTCGTCGTCGTGGGCGTGCGGCATGGGCGCTCCGTGGGCAGCTGGCGTACCGGGTTTCGGGTTCCGTTATAGCAGGGAACCCGCTAGGATGCGGATCGACCGGGCGAACCGGCCTCGCCGGGCGACGCGATGGAGTTGCGGATGACCGGGATCACGGCCACGGGAAACGAGATGCAGATCCGCGACGCGACGCCGGATGATGCGCCCGCCATCCAGGCGATCTACGCGCATCATGTGCGGACCGGGCTGGCGTCCTTCGAGGAGGAGGCGCCGACGGTCGCGGAGATGATTGCCCGGCAGGAGGCGGCTCACCGCGCCGGCTATCCCTACCTGGTCGCGGTGCGCGATGGCGAGGTGCTGGGATACGCCTATGCCTCCGCCTACCGACCGCGCCGGGCCTATCGCTTCACGGTGGAGGATTCCGTCTACGTGCGAGATGGGCTGGGCGGCGCGGGGATCGGCTCGGCGTTACTGGCGGCCCTGATCGCGCGGTGCGAGGCCGGGCCGTGGCGGCAGATGATCGCCGTGATCGGCAATAGCGGAAACGCCGCCTCCATCGCGCTGCACCGACGGTTCGGGTTCACCGATGTCGGGGTGCTGCGCGCCGTGGGCTTCAAGCATGGTCAGTGGGTCGATACGGTGCTGATGCAGCGGTCGCTCGGTGCTGGGGACGATGCGCTGCCGGAGGAGGGCTGATGCGTGGCTGAGCTGATGTTTCGGGCACTTGCCGCCGACGAAGCCGATCGCGTGCTGGAGATCGACCGGGCGGAGGAGATCGACGGCGTCTACCGGATGGTCGATGGTGAGTTGCTGCTGACGCCGGAACGCATCGCCGTCCCCGGCTGGCATCCGGTGAGCGCGCCGGGGTATCCGCGTCGCATCCGGGAGGTGCTGGCGGCGGGCGGAGCGGCCTTCGGTGCGTTCGCCGGCGATCGCCTCGTGGGGATCGGCACGCTCGACCGCACGCCGGTTGGCGGCGATCCGGCGGTGATGGCGCTCGACCTGCTGCATGTCGGGGCCGGGCATCGGGGGCAGGGGATCGGGAAGCGGCTCACGGCGCTGGTGATGGAGCGGGCGCGGCAGGTGGGGGCGACGGCGCTCTACATCTCCGCCACCCCGACCCGGAACACGGTGGATGCCTACCGCCGGATGGGCGCGGAAGTGCTGGTCACGCCCGATCCGGAGAAGTTCGCGCTGGAGCCGGAGGACATCCACCTGCTGCTGCCGATTGCCGGATGATGGCGAGCCCGGCAATGCGTGGCACCCTTTGAACGAGGCTATGGGCCACCGTAGATGCGGCCCTTGTGGCCGCTCTGGATTGCATGGGCGGAGTCACATGTTCGAGATGCGTCGCATGTGATGTCTGACAGCTACGACCAATGACCGCATCTACGGTGGCCAAGAAGTTCCCGTCGCTCAGTAGACCGTCTCGCTTTACCTGTCCTGTGCTGAGGTCCCGGCGAACCACAAGGGTTCGCCCTACGTAGTGGTCCGACCGAATCGCCCGCCAATCCGGCCGTTCGTAGGGGGGCCGTCGTGCTGCCGGCTGCATGTCGGCCCGCCACGCCAGCATGGGACCCCTTGGGCTTGACGACCATTCAGCATGCAATCCAGGGCGGCATCCACCACGAGGGCCGCATCTACGGGGGGCCACCATCTGTATGGCAGGGATTCCGGATGCTGCTGCGGGTCTGCGTGGGCGTCCGGAGGCGTCTCGGCCGCGCCCCGGTGAACGCGCGAACGGCGCGTCCCATGTCGGGACGCGCCGTTCGCCGTGAGTGCCGAGTAGGTGATTACGACGTGAAGCGCAGGATGGCGCCGACGCCGCCAACCTCGTCCAGCGAGACGGCAGGCTCGTTGCGCGGGAGTTCACCGCCGCGCCGGCTGCCCGGATCGGCGGCTTCCTCGGTCATGGCGACGCTGGTGTGAATGAACTCCACCGTGCCGTCCGACTGGAGCGTGAGCCGCACGAAGGCGTCCACCAGGTCGACCTCGACGAGATCCGCGACATCGCCGCCGGTCGGGTGCTCCGCCGGGACATCGCCGACGCCATAGACCCCCATCGTCAGGTCGCCCCAGCCTCGCTCGTGGTAGTCCTCGTTGATGACCAGCTGGTGAACCTGGTGCGCCATCAGGGCGTTCAGGACATCGACCGTCCCGGCGACACCGCGTCCGCTGCCGAGTTCGTTGCGCAGCGTCTCCACCGCCTTCGCCTCCTCGGCGCGTTCGGCCTCCGCCGCGTAGGGGGCGGTGAGCTCGATCAGCGTCTGGGCGTTCGGGTTCGTGGAGAGATCGTAGGGGATCTGGGCGACGATGAGCGCCTTCGCCTCCTCGGAGAACTGGTTCACGAGCGGCGTCATGAAGACCTCGCTGCCCACGAGGACGAGGGCGTCCACGTCGACGTTGCGCAGCGCCACCGTGACTTCCTCGGCGATCGCCTTGGCGAAGTGCAACACGCGCTGCCCGGCGCGTTCGCGGTAGTTCACCTCGGAGATGCTGCCCTGGCGCTGGTGGCGCGGGTAGAGGTTGCTTTCGAGGTAGATGCTGGAATCCTTCGTGCCCTGGGTCACGAAGGAGAGTTCCGCTTCCTTCTGGTTCACGACGAGGATGCCGTAGGTCGCGTAGTCCTCGGAAACGTGGGCCAGCGTGCTGAGCGACGGCAGCGGCCCGAACTCCATGCTGGATTCCACCGGCACGCCGAGCACGATCGGCTCGAAGACCCCCGCCGCGACATTGGAGACGATGAAGACCCCCCGCGCCGAGGGATCGAGGTCGATGTCCAGGTAGGCATTGATCTGGAGGATATCGGCTTCCAGGTCGGTGTAGCGCTGGGAGCGCGGATCGAGGTCGGCCAGGGCCGCCTTCGCCTGCTGCTCGAACCAGGTGCGCGACGGGCGCTTGCTGGTGGCGACAGCCTCCACGTTGCGGCGCTGCGATCGCTTCAGGTCCTCGGCGGGGAGGCGCCCCGGGTCCTCGAAGTTGGGCGTCCAGTCGAGGTAGAGCGAGAGATAGGGATTCTCGGCGTTCGGCTCGATCTTCGCGATATCGCGGAGGAAATCCGGGAGGTGCAGGTCGATCGCGTGACTGTATTCCCGCTCGCGGATTCGCTGTACTGGATTGGTGGCCATGCGCTGTCCGTACCCTTCCCTGCGATGATCTTGCCCGAACCCGCTGGTTCGGAATCGGCTGAGATGCGGCGGCGGGAACCCGATTCGTTCCCGGTTTCTCCAGAACCAGTATGACACTTCCCGGATCGCCGGCTACCGGGACGGGTCGCTCCGCTCGCCCGGAAGCGGCACTCCCCGGCGCCCCATTCGCGGCGACGGCCCGCCGTCAGCGCGATGCGGACGGTTCGCCTTCTCGCCCGGCGACGATGGCGTACATGGCGATGTCGGCGTGTCCGTCCCCATGGATGACATAATCGCGAAGAACGCCCTCGAAGGTCATCCCGGCCTTCTCCATCACGCGATAGGAACCGACATTGTGCGGGAGGCAGGTTGCCTGGATGCGGTGCAGGCCAAGCGCCTCGAACCCATAGGCGATGACGGTCCGCGCGGCATCGGTCATCACCCCCTGGCCCCACCACGGAACGGCCAGCCAGTAGCCGATCTCCGCGCGGCGGTGCTTCGGGGTGAGATGGAGCGCGATGGCGCCGATGACGCGGTCGTCCTCCGGCGTGACGATCGCCCAGGTGAGGTCGGTGCCGGCTGCCGCCGCTGGGCCATGCGTGGCGATCCAGCCTGCGCCCGCTCCCTCCGGATAGGGATAGGCGATATGGAGCGTCCACGGTGCGATGCGTGGGTCGTTCAGGTGCGTGTGGACATCCGGCGCATCGTCGAGGGTGAAGGGGCGAAGGACGAAGCGCCCGCTCTGCGTGGGCAGCGTGGGGATGGTCGATGATGTCTGCGCATCGGGCTGGGCGGTCAAGGAACTGGCCTCCTGTGATGGGAATGCCGGAGCGGATCGGTCCGGGCGAGCGTCGCGGCATGGCGGGATTCGCGCGAGAATAGGGCATCCGAACCGTTGCCGTGTCATTGTGCCCCGCGTGGCGAGAGGACGATAGCTCCATGCCCGAGACCGCGACGACCTACGCGCCCACCTGGGAATCCGTCTCCACCCATCCGCTGCCCGCCTGGTACGACGATGCGAAGATCGGGATCTTCATCCATTGGGGACTCTACTCGGTGCCGGCCTGGGCGCCGCGCGTCGGCAACATCCAGGACCTGTTCCGGCAACGCGGGCCGGCTGGCCTGATGCGCGAGAACCCCTACGCCGAGTGGTACCTCAATTCCCTGCAGGTGGAGGGCAGCCCGACACAGGCCCACCATCGCGAGACGTTCGGCGCGGCATTCCCCTACGAGGGATTCGTGCCGGGCTTCGACCGCGAGAGCGCGGAGGCCGACCTCGATGCGCTGGCGGCGCTGTGCAAGGCGGGCGGCGCGGGCTACGTGGTGCTGACGACCAAGCATCACGACGGCTTCACGCTCTGGCCCTCCGCGCAGGTGCATCCGCGGATGGGCGCCTATCACGCCCGCCGGGATCTGGTCGGTGACCTGACCGAGGCGGTGCGGGCGCAGGGCATGCGGATGGGCCTCTACTACTCCGGCGGATACGACTGGCCCTGGAATGACGCCGTGCTGACGGGTATCGCCGCGATGGCCTTCGGGATGCCGGTCGATCCGGCCTACGAGGCCTACGCCGCCGCCCACGTCCGCGAACTGATCGCGCGGTACGCGCCGTCCATCCTCTGGAACGACATTTCCTGGCCGCCGGGTGAGACGCTGCCCGCGCTCTTCGCCGAGTACTACAACGCCGTGCCGGACGGCCTGGTCAACGACCGCTGGTCGCAGAAGGCCCTGCCGCGCAACGCCGCGACCGCCGGGGCAATGCGGGTCATCGGGGGTGCGCTCCAGAAGGGATGGCGTTTCCTCCCGGAGAGCCGGCGCGGCCTGGTGATTCCCCCGGTCCGCCACTGCGACATCACGACGCCGGAGTACGCGCAGCACGACGACATCGTGTGGAAGAAGTGGGAATCGACGCGCGGGGTCGGGCATTCCTTCGGGGCGAACACGAACGAGCAGCCGGGGGACATCCTCACCACGGGCGAGCTCGTGCGCATGGTCGCCGATGTCGTGAGCAAGAACGGAAACCTCCTGATCGGGATCGGCCCGCTGGCGGATGGGAGCATTCCCCCCATGCAGCAGGTCCCCATCCGGGGGCTGGGCGACTGGCTGGCGGTGAACGGGGAGGCGATCTATGGGACGCGACCGTGGTCGGTCGCTGCTGGCCGGACGTCGGCGGGCAACGATGTCCGCTTCACCCGCAAGGGGGACGATCTCTTCGTGCTCTTCCTGGACGGACCCTCCGCGACGGAATGCGCGCTCCCCGTTGCCGCCCCGGGTGATGGCGAGGTGCGGGCCGAGTTGCTGGGCGTGGGCACGATCGCCGCCGGGGTGACGGGGGATGGGCGGATCGTGGTGCGGATGCCGGATCGCCTGCCGGTGTCGCCGGTGCAGGTCGTTCGCCTGGCCACTGGTGGCGGGGAGAGGTTCGTCTCCCACCCATAGGCGGAGGGATGCCGAGCGGGCTGAACCCAGGGAGCCCCGGGTCGCGCGACCCGGGGCTCCCTGGCGCCGGGACGGGATCAGGCGCGGGGGGACGGGGTGCGCAGCACGAGCCCGGCTCCGGCGACCACCAGCCAGATCGCCGCGAAGAGGCCCGGCGCGCCCGGCAACCCGACCGCCCCGACGAACGCCGCCACGCCGAGTGGCGGCAGCACGCTCACGATCCCCAGCCAGAGCGGCAGCGTGCGTTCGCGCAATCCCATCCAGGCGACCCCGGCCGCTGCGACGACGACGCCAAGCCAGCCGATGAAGGAGCCGAAGTCGTTCAGCAGGTAATAGATGTAGAGACCCTGGAGGTCGAACGTATTCGCTTCGGACGCCCCGGGCAGGTAGATCGCCAGCGCGCCCTTCCAGCCGTAGCCGAGGGTGAGCGCGGCGGCCGAGGACGTGAGGCCCAGCGCCACGAGGCGGGCGGCGGTGCTGTCCGGGTGCCGCGTGGTGATATGGCGCTGCCAGGCCGCCGCCAGCAGGAGCAGGAACCCGACGGCCAGGTAGCCGGTGACGATGCTGACGTGGGCGGTGCGATAGCTCACCTGCCAGACCAGCGATGCCGTGGTCGGGGTGTTGGGAGGCGGCTCGATGTGAAGGTCGGTGAGGAAGGTCGCGACGATGCCGAGCAGGCCGGCGGCGACGGCAGCCAGCGGCCATGCCCGGGCGCCGAAGCCGGTGGCGGTCGCCGTGGCCGGCTGGAGGACGGGCATGGAGGGAGCAGATGCACTGGTGCGAAGCATGGGAACGCTCCTGGCGATGATGAAGGTGCTGCGGCACGCGGTCGTGCCCACGGATGGGAAGGCGGGAGAGACGCCCGGGGCCGCGTGGTGGCACGGCCCTGGACGCCCTCGCATCCTAGCGAGTGGAGCATCCCCGGCGCGCCACGGGTTTCCGGGGTTTCCGCCGGGGCGACTCCGGTTTCCCGGTGGAAGGGAGCGGATTGCCGAGGGCGTGGGGCATTTCGCACGAATTGAAGCTTCCGGCGTCGCCCGCCTTCGTTTGTGAAAAACGTCACAGGAATAAGGCACACAAAGTGGCCGTGATTCTGCGAAAGATGGGGAGAATCGCGCCGGAAACAGGGAGGGCCTATGCTAGACTTTCAGCGACGTACGGGCCGGGACAGCGGAGTCGGCAGAGCCCTCGTTGAGGTTCCTGTTCGCGTGCAATGTGTCCGTTTCCATACTGTCGCACCGTCGGCAAAGCGGCGACGATGCTCGTGAAGAGGACGGTAGTCCCTCGCATCCCCTGGGACCCGTCCAAGGAGCCAACGGAAAAGACCCATGGGTGACCTGAGCGCGTTTTATGGCCCCAATGCGGGCTACGTCCTGGAACGGTACGACCAGTACGTGGCCGATCCGGCGTCCATCGATGCCGAGACCCGCGCCTTCTTCGATACCGTCACCCCGGCGGATATCGCCGCCGTCACCGCACCCCCGACGGCTGGTGTGGCGGTGGCGTCCGCCGCGCCCGCACCGGCGGCTCCGGCCGTCGATGTCCTGAAGATCGCGGCGGCGGTCGGGCTGGCCAACGGGATCCGGGAGTACGGCCATCTCGCCGTGCAGCTCGATCCGCTGGGCGGGTCGCCGCATGGCGCGCCGGAGCTCTTCCCCGAGACCTACGGGATTACGGAAGACGATCTGAAATCGATGCCGGCCAGCATCGTCGGCGGCCAGATCGCGGCGGGCGCGGCCAACGCGGCCGAGGCGATCGCCCGCCTGCGCGATGCCTACACCAAGGTGGCGGGCTTCGACTTCGATCACATCCAGATCGCCGAGGAGCGCTTCTGGCTGCGCGACGCCGTCGAGTCCGGCGAGTTCAACCCGAACCTCGATCCGGCGGCCAAGCGGAAGCTGCTGGAGCGCCTCACCCAGGTCGAGGTCTTCGAGCGATTCCTCCACCAGACCTATCTCGGGCAGAAGCGGTTCTCCATCGAGGGCAACGATGTCCTGATCCCGATGCTGGACCGCATCATCGACGATGCGACCTCCGCCGGGGCGGTCGAGGTCCTGATGGGCATGGCCCACCGGGGCCGGCTCAACGTGCTGGCGCACATCCTCAGCAAGCCGTACGGCGCGATCATCGCCGCGTTCGAGGGTGGGCAGAAGCGCACCTCCGGTGAGACGGAGACGGCGGAAGACATCCGGACCGGCGACGTGAAGTACCACCTTGGCGCCCGCCTCTCCCGCAACCCGGAGACCGGCGAGCGGCTGAAGGTCCCGGTCGTGCTGGCGCCGAACCCGAGCCACCTGGAGTTCGTGAACCCGGTCGTGCTGGGCATGGCCCGCGCCGCCCAGGACGATCGCACCCACGCGGGGGAGCCGATCCACGACGGGACGCGCACGCTGCCCATCCTGCTCCACGGCGATGCGGCCTTCCCCGGCCAGGGCATCAACGCGGAGACGCTGAACCTCTCCGGGCTGCGCGGGTACACCACCGGCGGCACCATCCACATCATCGTCAACAACCAGATCGGCTACACGACCGACTGGAGCGATTCCCGCTCCACGCTCTACG
>JBQCJS010000468.1:0-3146 GCA_051952485.1 Thermomicrobiales bacterium
TCACCGCAACCTCATGGGAAGACCGCTCTGGATCGCTGGAAACGTCGTGGTGAATTGAGAAGGTGTCGTCGGTGATCAGGTCGCGCCCGACATCGTCGAGACGGACGGCGAACGCCTGAGTGAGAACGCCCGGTCCCTTGGCGAGGTGCATTGCCTTCGGACCGCGTCGCTCCGCCATCACATCGAGGCCGACGAGCGGTTCGATCCCCCGGATGAGGATACCGCCGGTCTTCCCGGGTTCGTGGGCAACGAAGTTCAGCATCGTGTGGATCCCGTAGGAACGGTAGACGTAGAGCGATCCCGGCGGCGCCGAGAGCAGTTCCCGCGCTGCCTTCATGCGCGCCGCGTGGGAGGCGAGGTCGGTCGGTCCAGCGTAGGCCTCGACCTCGACGATCCTCCCCTCGACCACCTTGCCGTCGCGTTCCGAGCGGAGGATGCAACCCCGGGACACGAGGTCGAACGCCACCCGCACGGGGTGGCGTTCGAACCACGTTCGATCGATGATGCGATTCGCGTCGTGATCGTTCGGCATTCCAGCCTATCCGAGTGCCGCGATCCGCGCTTCGAGCAGCGCGATCTGCTCGATGGCGCGAGTAAGGCGTTCGCGCTGGACCTGGACGACCTTCTCCGGTGCTCGCGCGATGAACGATTCGTTGCCAAGCTGCTTCTCGGCGCGGCCCTTCTCGGCCATCGCCTCATCGAGTTCCTTCTGCAGCCGCTCGCGCTCCGCCGAGAGGTCGACCATGTCGGCCAGCGGCAGCGAAGCCACCACCGGACCCGCCAGCACCGTCAACGCGCGGTCGCGGTGCTCGGACGCACCGGGCAGGAAGGTGAGGTGTGCGTCCTCGATGCGGGCGAGGAAGCCGATCTCGGCGCGAGCACCCTCGAATGCCTCGGTGAACTCGCCAGCCCAGATGTCGGCGCTGATCCAGCGCGCGGGCTCCACTCCGGCTTCGGTCCGGGCGTTGCGGATGCCGCGCACCAGCTCCATCAGCGTATCGAACTCGCCTTCCGCCACGCGATCCGGCTCACCGGCGGTCGGCCACGGCGCGACCATGATCGACGTTCCGACGTGCGGCACCTGCTGCCACAGCGCCTCCGTAATGAAGGGCATGAAGGGATGCAACAACCGGAGCGAGCGTTCGATCGCGTAGGCAAGCACCTGCGCGACGGTTGCGCTCGCCTCAGCCGGGGTGTTCTCCCGCTGACGGACCTTCGACGCTTCGATGTACCAGTCGCAGAGTTCGTTCCAGATGAACTCATTGATCTGCCGGCCAGCCTCACCGAAGAGATAGGCCTCCAGCAGGCGCGTCGTCTCCGCCGTCACCTCGTCCAGGCGACTGAGGATCCAGCGATCGGCCAGCGCCAGGTTCGTGGTCGGGCGGACCGGCCCCTCGGCGTCCATCGCGATCTCATGCTCGCCAATGCTGCGCAGGGCAAAGCGAGTCGCGTTCCAGAGCTTGTTGCCAAAGTTGCGGCTCGCCTCCACCTTCGGGATGCTGAGGCGGCTGTCGTTGCCCGGCGACGCCTGCGTCACCAGGGTGTAGCGCAACGCATCGGAGCCGTACTGCGACGTCACCTCTATCGGATCGATGACATTCCCCTTCGTCTTGCTCATCTTCGCGCCTTCGATGTCGCGAACGATGCCGTGCAGATAGACGGTGTGGAACGGCACCTCGCCCATCAGCTCCATGCCGAAGAAGACCATGCGCGCGACCCAGTTGAAGATGATCTCGTACCCGGTCTCCATCACGGAACCCGGATAGAAGCGGCGCAGGTCATCCGTCTGGTCCGGCCAGCCGAGGGTCGACATCGGCCAGAGTCCGGAGCTGAACCACGTGTCGAGCACGTCCGGATCCTGCACCACCGGTCCGCCGCACGACGGGCAGACATCGAGATGCTCCTCCGTGGTGGCGTGCACCTCGCCGCAGGACTCGCAGGTCCAGACCGGGATGCGGTGCCCCCACCAGATCTGGCGGGAGATGCACCAATCGTGGATGTTCTCCAGCCAGTTGTCGTAGATGCCCTTGAACCGCTCCGGCACGAAGGTCAGCCGACCATCCTGCGCGGCTGCATAGGCCGGGGACGCAAGCTGCTTCATGCTCACGAACCACTGCTTGCTGATCATCGGCTCTACGATCGTGTCGCAGCGTTCGCAATGCCCGACGCTGTGCGTGTGCGGTTCGGTCTTCACCAGGAGGCCGAGTTCGTCGAAGGCCGCCGCCACCGCCTTGCGGGCGTCGGTATTCTTCATGCCTTCGAAGCGACCGGCGACCTCATTCATCGTTCCGTTCAGGTTCATCACCGTAATCGACGGCAGGTCGTGGCGCTGCCCGATCTCGAAGTCGTTCGGATCGTGGGCAGGGGTCACCTTCACCGCGCCAGAACCGAAGGTTCGATCCACATGCTCGTCGGCGATGATCGGGATCAGGCGCTCGGTCAGCGGCAGGGCGATCAGCTTGCCGATCAGGTGCTGGTAACGTTCGTCCTCCGGATGCACGGCCACGGCGGTATCGCCGAGCATCGTCTCCGGTCGCGTCGTCGCCACCACGATCCGCTCATCGGTGCCCTGGATCGGATAGGCGAGATGCCAGAGCGACGACTGCTCGTCGCGATGCTTGACCTCCAGGTCTGAGAGCGCCGTTTGGCAACGCGGGCACCACGAAATGAGACGCTCACCGCGATAGATGAGGCCCTTGTCATAGAGGTGCTTGAATGCGTAGCGCACCGCACGCGCCGGCCCAGGATCCATCGTGAACGTGAAGCGCGACCAGTCTGCCGACGCCCCGAGGAGCTTCATCTGCTCGCGGATCTGCGGACGGACAGAATCCATGTAGTCCCAGATGGTCGCCTCGAAGCGTTCACGGCCAAGGTCCTGCCGCGTGAGGCCGTCCTGGGCGATCTCCTTTTCCACCACCCACTGCCCAGCAATCCCTGCGTGATCGGCACCCGGCATCCAGAGGGTCGGTTCGCCCATCATCCGATGCCAGCGGGTCATGATGTCTTCCAGCGCCACGAAGAGCGCGTGGCCGACATGGAGGACGCCGGTCACATTGGGCGGCGGCATGATGATGACGAACGGCTTCTTGCCTTGCGCCGCTTCCTCGCTGATCGGCGCGAAGAGGCCCTGTCCGTCCCACCAGTCG
>JBQCJS010000469.1:0-2211 GCA_051952485.1 Thermomicrobiales bacterium
CCTGACGTGTTCACGTAGCCATCCGGGCAGCCAATCTCCGGACAGACGTGGGAAAATACCATCGGATTCTGGCTGATCGCCAGGGCATCGACGTTGTCGTGCCGACACGATGCCGGAATCCGCGGGCGACGCCGGGAGTGGCGGAGCCACCTCGGATCATTGTCGCCAGGGAGGTTGCATGACAGCGCAGGCGGACGGAAGGCAGACCGGCGAGTTGCGTGCCAGGGGCGTCGATCGTGTGCTCATCGACGCGGACACCCTGCAGGCGGGCATCCGCGACATCGCGGCCGAACTGGATGCCGAGTATGCCGACGACACGCCGCTGATGATCGGTGTCCTCACCGGCGCCGTCGCGTTCATGGCCGACCTCATGCAGGCGATGACGATCCCGCTGACCATCGACTTCATGGCGATCTCCAGCTACGGGTCGTCCACCAAGTCATCGGGGGTGGTCCGGATCCTGAAGGACCTCGACCAGGACGTGAAGGGCCGGCGCATCATCGTGGTGGAAGACATCGTCGATAGTGGCCTGACCCTGCAGTACCTCCTGGACCAGCTCGAACTTCGCGGTCCGAAGGATATCCGTGTCGTGGCGTTGCTGAAGAAGGACAAGCCGGACGCCATTCCGGTGCAGGTGGATCGTATCGGCTTCCACATCCCTGATGAATTCGTGATCGGCTATGGGCTCGATTACGCCGGTATCTACCGCAACTTGCCCTACGTGGCCGTGCTGCACCCATCCGTTTACCAGACCGAGGAATAGCGGTCGCTCCGGAGCTCCCTGCGTGCCCGCGGAATCGCCGCCCATTCCCTCCCGTCGTCTTCCCGCGCGTCTTCGAAGGGTACCGGCATGCCGAATCGCAAGTGGCTTCGCAACGGGTTCGTCTGGGTAGGGTTGATCCTCGCCCTGATGGTGGCGTGGTTCGTCTTCTTCGATCGCAAGGCGGACCTGCCGAGCGTCGATTTCAACTCGACCGTGATCGCCGACATCAAGGCGGGCAAGGTCGATCACCTGGTGACCACCGAGGGCAGCAACACGGTCGAGGTCCACTACAAGGACAGCGATACGCCGACGTCCGAGTCGCGCCTGCCCCCGAATACGAACGTGGTGGAAGTGCTGACCGGCGCCGGGCTGGAGGCGAACGCCGTTCCGGTCGAGGTGAAGCCCGCCAGCAACCTCGGGCCGATCCTCAGCGCATTGGTCTTCCTCCTGCCATCCCTGCTGATCGTGGGGCTGATCATCCTCATGATGCGCCAGAGCCAGGGCAGCAACAGCCAGGCGATGTCCTTTGGCAAGAGCAAGGCGCGGCTCTTCTCCAGCAACCGCCCGACCGTCACCTTCAGCGATGTGGCCGGGGTGGACGAGGCGAAGGAGGAGCTGGCGGAGGTCGTCGAGTTCCTCAAATACCCGGACAAGTTCGCGTCGCTCGGCGCACGCATCCCACGCGGTGTCCTGCTGGTCGGACCTCCGGGCACCGGGAAGACGTTGCTCTCCCGGGCCGTGGCGGGGGAGGCGGGTGTGCCGTTCTTCAGCATCTCGGGCTCCGAATTCGTCGAGATGTTCGTGGGCGTCGGCGCCAGCCGAGTGCGCGACCTCTTCGAGCAGGCGAAGCGCAATGCCCCGTGCATCATCTTCATCGACGAGATCGATGCGGTCGGGCGCCAGCGCGGCGCCGGACTCGGTGGCAGTCACGACGAGCGCGAGCAGACGCTGAACCAGATCCTCGTCGAGATGGATGGGTTCGACAGCAGCACAAACGTGATCGTGATCGCCGCGACGAACCGTCCGGATGTCCTCGACCCGGCGTTGCTGCGTCCGGGCCGCTTCGACCGCCAGGTGATCCTGGATCGTCCGGACATCCAGGGCCGGCGACAGATCCTGAACGTCCACATGCGGGGCAAGCCGATCGAGGAGAACGTGTCGGTCGAGGGCCTGGCCCGGCAGACCTCCGGGTTCTCCGGCGCCGACCTGGAGAACCTGGTCAACGAGGCCGCGATCCTCGCGGCGCGGCGGAACAAGAAGACGGTAGGCCGGAACGAGATCACAGAGGCGATCGACCGCGTGATCGCCGGGCCGCAACGCAAGAGCCGCGTCATCTCTGAACGCGAACGCCTGATGACGGCCTATCACGAGGCCGGCCATGCACTGGTCGCCCGGATGCTGCCGAACGCCGATCCGGTGCGCAAGGTGTCCATCGTCGCGCGGGGCAT
>JBQCJS010000470.1:0-2681 GCA_051952485.1 Thermomicrobiales bacterium
CCGCTCCAGGACGCCGATCTGGGCGAGCGCAGCCGTCGGATGGGCAGATGGCCCCATATGACCCAACCGGAAGAGCTTGCCCGCGATCGCGCCGTAGCCACCGGAGATCATGACGCCGTAGCGATTCCGCATGACCTCTCGCAGGTCGGCATCGGCGATCCCCTCCGGCACGGAGACCGCCGTGCAGCAGGGCGAGGCGATCTCCTCTCGCGCCGGCCAGAGGTCGAGGCCGAGCGCTCGTACCGCCGCCCGGGTGGCCCGGGCCGTCGCCTGGTGCCGCGCGACCACGTTCGTCACGCCCTCGGCCTGCACCTGCTGGAGTGCCGCCTGCAGGGCGTAGATCTCGTAGACGGAGGGCGTATACGGGAAGCGCCGCTGGTCGATCCACGCCGTCTTCCAGTCCAGCAGGGAGAGGAAGGTTCCCCGCAATGGCTTCTCCCGCCGCTCCATCGCCTCCCACGCCGCCGGGCTGACCGTCATCAGCGAGAGGCCCGCCGTGCTGCCAAGGCATTTCTGCGGACCCGCCACGGCGATGTCCATGCCCCACTCCTCCGGGCTGAGATCCTCGCTCAACCAGCCGGACACGGTGTCCACGATTGTCAGCACCCCGAACTCGTGCGCGATGGCGCCGATCTCCTTGACGGGGTTCACCGTCCCGGATGGCGTTTCCGAATGGACGACCGAGAGGTACTTGATCCCAGGCTGGGTCTGCAACACCCGACGCACATCCTCCGGGTCGATGGCCTCGTTGTAGGGGACGGCCAGTTCGATGACCTCACCCCCGTAGGCGCGAATCCAGTCCTCGAACCCCTTCCCGAAGACGCCCGAGACGAGGTTCAGGACCTTGTCGCCCGGCGCGATCAGCGACGCCGCCGCGGCCTCCAGCCCCAGGATCGCTTCCGCCTGCATGATCACCGTGTCGTAGGAGGTCCTGAAGGCGCTTGCCAGGAGGGCATTGGTGTCGGCGAAGATCTCGATGAACAGCGGATCGTAGTGGTAGAGGGAGGGTCGCATCATCCCGCGCAGCGTCTCGATCGGCACATCGACCGGTCCGGAAGCGAGCGTCAGGCGGGGCCAGGCCGGAGACTGGGTCATGGATCGTGGTCCTTTCGTGGGGATGCGGCCGGGAGCGGCCACGGGAATGGCTGCCCGCATTATGCCCGGTCGCGGCACGGATCGGGCACGATCTGGGAGAATCGGCGGAGCAGACGTGCCGATCCCTCTCATGCCTGGAGCCCTCCGATGCCTCGCTTCGCCCCGAATCTCTCGATGCTCTTCACCGAGGTGCCCTTCCTCGACCGCTTCGACCTCGCCGCGCAGGCGGGGTTCACGGCCGTCGAGTTCCAGTTCCCCTACGACGAGCCCGCCGAGGCCATCCTCGATGCGCTGACGCGGAACGACCTCGAACTGGTGCTCTTCAACCTTCCCGGCGGCGACCATCGGGCAGGTGAACGCGGCCTGGCTGCGTTGCCGGATCGGAGGGAGGCGTTCGGCGAGTCGGTGCGGGAGGGCATCGCATACGCCCGCACCCTTCATCCTCGCCTGGTGAACTGCCTGGCGGGTCGGGTGCCGGAAGACGACGAGAACGACGCCATCCTCATCGCGAACGTCCACTTCGCGGCGGAGGCCCTGAAGGCCGTGGGCGTCGGCATGGTGATCGAGGCACTGAACGACCGCGACACGCCGGACTACGCCCTGCCGACCAGCCGATCGGTGCTCGAACTCATGGCCGAGGTCGAAAGCGACAACGTCCGCCTCCAGTTCGATGTCTATCACGCCGTCCGCATGGGCGAGGACCCGTTCGCCATCATCCGGGAGTTCGCCCACGCCATCGGCCACATCCAGATCGCCGACGCACCGGGCCGGCACGAACCCGGCACCGGCGAGATCGACTTCCCCGCCCTCTTCGACGCCATCGACCGCAGCGGCTACGACGGCTGGGTCGGGCTCGAATACAATCCGGTTGGCAAGACGCTCGACAGTTTCGGCCTCCTCCATTCGCTCGGCCTTCTTCACGCTCGCTGACCGTCGCCACCCTCCATCACTCACCGGGAGCATCCATGCCGGACACCGACACCGCTCGCCAAGGCACGCTGCACGTCAGCGGTCATCCGCTCATCCGCCACAAGAAGACGCTACTCTCCGACGAGCGAACCGATGGCAAGACCTTCCGCGAGCTGGTGCGGGAGCTGACCCGCATGCTGATCTACGAGGCCACGAGCGACATTCCCACGCGGGAGATCGTCTATCGCACCCCGATGGAGGAAACGCGCGGCGATCGCATCGGCGTCCAGATCGGCCTCGTGCCGATCCTTCGTGCCGGGCTCGGCATGGTGGACGCGGCCATCGATGCCTTGCCGGGGACGGAGGTCTGGCACCTGGGCATGTACCGGGACGAGGAGACCCACCAGCCGGTGGCCTACTACAACAAGCTGCCGAGCCGTTGCCCGGACGATCTCGTGATCGTGCTCGATCCGATGCTGGCGACCGGCGGCTCCGCGACCGATGCGATCGATGTGCTCAAGCAATGGGGAGCCGGCTGGATCAAGTTCGTCGGCATCATCGCAGCGCCGGAAGGTGTGGCGCGGTTGCAGGCGGCCCACCCGGACGTGGACATCTACGTGGCATCCCTCGACCGCGAGCTGGACGAGAACTGCTACATCCGGCCCGGCCTCGGCGAC
>JBQCJS010000471.1:0-3418 GCA_051952485.1 Thermomicrobiales bacterium
CGGCTGCCCCCTCCGTCCCTCCGGACGGGATCTCCGGGCTGGCATGGGGTCCCTCGCGTCCCACGAGTGTACCGTCCGCCCGCTGAAAACACATCAGCTATCCATCGCCTCTACATCTACCACCACATCCACGGCCACGGCCACGGCCACCGCACGGAACCGGGCCTTCGGCGTATGATTCCGCCGGTCGCGCGTCCGATCCGGATGCGCCCCGCCGGGGTCTCCGTTCTCGCCGCATCGTCCCTGCCTGCGTCCACCCGTCGACCCCTTGGCCGACCGCAGACAGGCTCATCCTGGAGTCTGTTCCCATGCACGGTCTGGAAACCGCGATGATCGACCTCATCCGCTCATGGTTCGATGCCGTGGGCTGGTGGGGCGTGGTGATCGCGATGGCGATCGAGAGTGCCTGCGTTCCTCTGCCCAGCGAGATCACCATGCCGCTGGCGGGCTGGCTCCTCGTGGCCGAGCACAACCTCGGCTGGCGGGGCGTCTTCCTCGCCGGGTTCTGGGGCGCCGTCGGCAACCTCATCGGCTCGCTGATCGCCTACTACGCGGGCATGTACGCCGGCCGGCCACTGATCGAACGTTACGGCAAGTGGATCCTGCTTACCAAGAAGGACATCGACCGTGCGGAGGGCTTCTTCCGGCGCTGGGGCGATTGGGCCGTCTTCATCTCGCGCCTGCTGCCGGTGGTGCGGACATTCATCTCCATCCCGGCCGGGATCGCGGAGATGAACATCTGGAAGTTCTCCCTCCTCACCTTCGTCGGCTCGTTCATCTGGTCCACCCCGCTGGCCGCCGTCGGCTACAAGTGGGGGCCGAACTGGGAGACGTTCCGCGAACGCATCCGCATCCTCGATTACCCTATCGCCGGGCTGATCCTGCTGGTCATCGGCTGGTTCATCTGGCACCGCCTCCGCGAGATCCGCGCCGAGGGGCACACTCCCACCGGCGCCTGACGTCGCACCAGCTCCCGCCCCACGGCCACAGCCATGACCCCGGATCGAGCGTCGATCCGGGGTCGTGGCTGTGGCCGTGGCCGTGGAGATGCATCGTCCTCGCGTCACCGTGCCGTGCTGGCGACAGGGCCGCCATCACCACCATGCCGCCCGGCGAGATATCGATCCCGGCCCGCCGCCTTCGCGGCCAGCAGGGCCCCGTCCGCCCGCGCCAGCGCCTCGTCGATGGAGTCCGCGGCATTCACCATCACCGAGCCGGCGCTGACCGTTGCCGGGATCGCCGCCGCCTGCCGCCGCAGCACCTCCATCCACGCCACGATGGCGGCCTCGTCCGCGCCGGGCAGGAAGGCCACGAACTCGTCGCCGCCGAAGCGGGCGATCCTTGCCCGCGATCCAAGCACGTCCGTCATGATGCCGGCGATCGCCACCAGCACCTGGTCGCCCGCCGCGTGCCCCTGCCGGTCGTTGACCTGCTTGAACCGGTCGACATCGAGATAGAGCACCGCGGACGGCATCGCGGGCGCCTGGCCTCGTTCGCGCGCGACGGTCTCCAGCCACGCCGCGCGGTTCAGCAGGCCGGTGAGGGGATCGGTCCTGCTCTGGTCACGCAGGTTGCGGATCAGCCGGAAGTACCCCCATTTCACGCGGATCACGGCGGCGTAGAAGATCGTGGAGGTCACGGCCATCGTCGCGAAGAACCGCACCAGCTGGGCCGTCTCGTGGGGCGCCATCTCCGGCTCGATCCGGGTGAAGGCGAGGACCGGCGCGAACACGATCGCCCAGGAGAGGACGACCTGCCAGAAGCGGACGCAGAAGCTCGCCGCGACGAAGGAGACCACCATCGCGGTCGGCAGTATCGAGAGCACGCCGAGGCCCCGCACATGCGCTTCCCACCCCGCCAGCACGAGGGTGATCGCGGCGAAGGCGCCCATCGTCGCCGTGACGGCCAGCACCGCCACCCGCCGCGCGAAGACCCGGCTGAGCCACGCCAGCACGAAGAGCGCGACCACCGCGACAGCGGCCAGGATGACCTGCCAGGCCGGCAACACGTTCGCGTGCCCGAAGACGACCAGGGCCGGGGCGCTCGCCACGCCCGAGGCCAGGGTCAGCGGGACGGCAGCCGTCGCGTAGCGCCGCAGGTAGAACTCGTCAAAGGTCGTCGGCTCGATTGCGTCCACTACAGCCCTGAATCACCGGCGGATCGTCCTGCACGCAAATATTCCACCATGGTACATGACGCAAAACTCCGTCCACGCACCGGACGTGCCGCCCACCCACGGTGTCGTTCTTGCGTATCGCTGTCCAAACGGCGATCGGCGCGACGCCGCGCAGGATGCGGGGACCCTCGTCTCGCCCGGGCCGGGGCCGGCGAGCGCGACCTCCCGATCCGGGCGCGGCGAGCAAGGCTATCGAGAGGGACGCACGCATGGCGAAATGGTTCGCGACGTTCTCACGGCGGGCATCGGATTTTGCCGGCCACTACCTCGCGTTCGTGGTCGCGGTCGGGTTCGTTCTGGTCTGGGCCGTCTCCGGGCCGTTCTTCGGTTTCTCCGAGACCTGGCAACTGGTCATCAACACCAGCACCACGATTATCACCTTCCTGATGGTCTTTCTCGTCCAGAGCACCCAGAACCGCGACTCCGCCGCCATGCACATCAAGCTGGACGAGATCATCGCCGCCCTCAAGGAGACGAACGATCGCGTCCTCGATGCGGAGGACGAGACGGAAGACGAGCTGAACGCGGAGAAGCGGCGTTACCAGGCGATGAGCCAGCGGAGCCAGGTCCCCACCGGGGAAGACTGAGTGCACCGTCTCACCTGGCCCGTCCTGTGCAAGCCTGGTCGCCGGGCCGCCATGAAGGCGGCCTCCACAAGCGGCCGGATCGGTGAGCGTTCCGGTCGAGCCACGGTGTAGCGGCCCGTCGCGCTGCGTCCTTCATGGCGGACCGTCCCGGCACACCGATGCCACATACCGTGAGCCGGTTCGCCGAGGCCGCATCGCGCCCTCCCTATGCCGCGTCCTCCGGGAAGGAAGGGCGGGTGCGCCAGGCCGGGTTCACCGCCTCGAAGGCCATCGAGACGCGCAGGACCGTCGCCTCGTCCAGCGCCCGGCCGACGAACTGGATGCCGACCGGCAGGCCATCGGGCGTGAAGCCGCATGGCACCGAGATCGCCGGCAAGACCGTCGCGGAGATATACCAGCTCGCCCGCATCCAGCCGAGGTAATCCGGCTGCGGCACGCCCGCCACCTCGCGCGGCCACGTCCAGTCGACCGGGAAGGGCGGCAGCTGCACCGCCGGGGTGGCCAGGATGTCGATCTTTTCGAACAGCGCCGCCACCCGTGTGTGCAGGCGGGTCCGGGCCAGCAGGGCGCGGTGGATATCCGTCGCCGTGAGGTCGAGTCCCCATTCGGTGTTGTTCCGCACGTTCTCGCTCAACTGCGACGGGTCCTTCCGATA
>JBQCJS010000472.1:0-2485 GCA_051952485.1 Thermomicrobiales bacterium
CGTGGATGCGCTCTCCCGCGCCGAGAAGCGCCTGCGCCGCGGCATCGTCGAGCAGTCGCTGACCCTCGGGTTCGCCCCGATCGCCTCGGCGGACACCCCGGTCCTGGCCGTGGAGGACGATGAGGACACGTTGCTGGAAGACGCGCCGGATGACGATGACCCCGCCTAAGATGCGTCCGACCTCGCCTGACGCCCGGCTGAGGTCGCCATGCGCCGCAGCGATCGCCTGACCGGCATCCTGATCGCCCTCCAGGGACGGCAACGCACGGCCGCCGACCTCGCCGCGCGGTTCGAGGTGACGCGGCGAACGATCCTCCGCGACATCGACGCCCTGGCCGAACTCGGCATCCCCGTCCTGGCGATCCCGGGCCGCAATGGCGGCTTCCGCATCGCCGAGGGCTTCTGGCTGCCGCCCATGCAGTTCACGCGGGAGGAAGCATCTGTCGTCCTCCTCGCGCTGGACCATCTCGCCGATGCCGATGCGTCCCCGCTCGGCGCCGCCCACCGGTCGGCGATCGACAAGGTCCGCGCGGCCCTCGGCCCGACTCTCGCGGCAGAGGTCGAACGCGGTCTGGCGACGCTCGCAGTCGAACGCGGCCACGACCCGGTCGATCCCGCCACGCTCGATCTCCTGCGGGATGCCGTCGAACGCGAATCGTGGCTCCGCATTACCTACGGCGGCACCCCGGAGCCATCGGAGCGCGTGATCCTCCCGCGCGGCGTCCAGCTTGCGGGCGGTCGTTGGTACGTCGATGCCGCCGACAGCCTGCGGGAGGAATGGCGTCGCTTCCGCGTCTCCCGCATTGCCGCCATCCACCGCTGCGGCCCGCCCGCGAACGCCGCCACGACCCTCGCCGCCACCGAACGCCTCGACGGTGGTGGCGGATACCACGCGGAGACGAATCCGCGCATCGTGGTGGCGCTGACCGCGAGGGGCGTCGCGATGGCCACCGATCACCCGGATTTCCGGAATCATCTCGTCGCGGACTCCATCGATTTCCGCTGCCCGGCGAGCGAGATCCCGTACTACGGCCGGGAACTGCTCCGCTTCGGTCCGGAGGCCGCCATCCTCGAACCTCCTGAACTACGATCCTTCGTCACCGACCATCTGGCATCGCTCCTGGCCCACCACCGGCAGAGGCCCGACGATTGGGCCTGATTCCTGTCCACCACGGTGACAGGCAGGTGTCACCATTGGTGCGCGATCATTCCGGGGAGAGGATCGTCCTGATCCCCCACCATCACCACGCCCGCTAGCCGGACTGGAGTACCACGGTGACCGATTCCCAGCCCTCGTCGACCATTGCCGAATCGCTTCGCGCCGCCGATGCGAACGCGGATTCCGCCCTCGCCTTCTGCACGGCCCGGGACTTCCCGCTCGGAGCAGCCCTGATCGCCCATCGCTGGCGAGGCGGCCCGGCCGATGCGGTCGTCGCGGCGCTGGCGCCGTACCAGAACGCGGACGGCGGGTTCGGAAATGGCCTCGAAGCGGACATCGCCGCGCCCGCAAGCAACCCCTTCGCGACTCGCCTCGCCATGCAGGCCCTGCTGGCGCTCGATCCCCTGCCGGCCAGCGCCGGGCCGATCCTCGCCGGGATCGACCGCTATCTGGCCACGGCCCAGGACGAAGGCGGCGACTTCCGCCTGAGCCCGGAGGTGCTGGCGGGCGAGATCGCACCCTGGTTCGCGGGCTGGACCTATCCCAACCTCAATCCCGCCCTCTGCCTCGCTGGCCTGGCCGCCCGGTTGGGGATCGGCAACCCCGACCTCTTTCAGCGCGTCGGGGCGATGGTCGCCGCGATCGGTGACCCGGAGCTCGCCCGCAACGGCAGCTTCTACAATGTGCTGCCCTACGCCGAGGGAGCGTTCCTGCTCGATGCCAATGGCCACGAGGCCCTGATCGCCGCGACCGCCGAGGGCATCACCCGGCAACTCGAGCATGGCGACTTCGAGGATGCCAGCCACGCCCTCGACCTGGCCCTTGGCGGCGGCGAGGTGCTGGCAGCGCGCATCCCGGCGGACCTGATCGCTCGGGAGGCCGCACGGCTCGTCGCCGAGCAGCAGCCCGATGGCGGCTGGCCCTCGCCGTATGGCGACGCCTGGCGCCCCTGGATCACGGCGACGGCCTTCACGAGTCTTGCATTCCTAAGGGATATGTCGCGCGTTTAGCACGGGTTCGTCAGTCCACCGCCTCGGCCGCGGCGGTGATCGCGGCATCGAGCTGCGCCATCGCCGCCGATCCCGCCGTTCGGCGCGAGGCCGAGGCACGGTCCGCCTCCAGGTCCGCTCGCTCCGACGCCAGCCATTCCCGCGTCGGGGCCGAGGCCGCCGACCCGAGCACCGCCCGCCGCTCCAGGTAGCGTCGCGGCGCGAGATAGCGGCCCAGCGTCTCCATCTCGACCTTGATCTCCCGGCCGATGGTCAGCATCGCCGCCGAGTCGATCATGTCCTGCTGGATGCCGCTTACCTCCAGTCGCTGCTCCTG
>JBQCJS010000473.1:0-5060 GCA_051952485.1 Thermomicrobiales bacterium
ATCTTCAGCAGGCCGCCTTCGCGCTCCACCGACACCCGCATGTCGTGACGGGCATAGAGGCCGGTGAGGGCATCGAGCTCCTTCTTGCCCCGCTTCGTCGGCACCGATGCCGGCACCTCGAAGCCGAGGTAGAACTTCAGCGCCCATTCGATGATCTGCTCGTAGGCGCGGGAGCCGACATCGCCGTTCGTCAGCACGGAGATCGCGAAGTTGCGCTCCGGCGCGATCCGCAGCATGGCGTTGAACCCGATGGTCGTGCCGCCGTGCTGGATCAGCTTCAGGCCGGGATACTCGGTGATGTACCAGCCCTGTCCGAAGCTCGTGTACTGGTCCCACGCATTGATGAACGGCGTCTGCATCAGCGTGGCGAGGTCTTCGGAGATCACGCGCACGCCGTCCAACTCGCCCTTGCCGATGTGCATCTGGGCGAAGCGGATCTGCTCGCGGGAGGTGGCGATGATCCCACCCGGCGCCGCGATCTGGCGGGGGAAGGAATACTGCTTCGCCACCTTCGGGCCGTCCTGCCGCTGGGAGACCATGTGCCCGACCGAATGCGGGTAGGTGATGGCGTTCTCGGCGTAGTACATGGTGTTGTCGAGCTTCAGCGGCGTGAAGACCCGCTTCTGCATCAGGTCCTCGAAGGTCTCGCCGGTCACGTTCTGGATCGCCAGCGCGGCGAGGATGAACCCGTTGTTGTTGTAGGAGAAGAGCTGGCCCGGCTGAAACCACTGCCGCAGCTTCGGGAACTCGGCCACGGCCTTCGCCACGGCATCGTCGCCACGCCCGTACTCCTCGAAGGTATCGCCCTCGAATCCGGCGCTGTGCGAGAAGATGTGGCGGAGGGTGATCTGGTCCCGCGCGGCGGTATCGGCCAGCGCGAAATCGGGGACATACGTCGTGATCGGCTCGTCGAGGTCCAGCTTGCCCTCGTCCACCAGCGTCATGGCCAGGGTGGTCGTGAAGATCTTGGAGATGGAGCCGATCTGCTGGATCGTCGCCGTCGTAATCGGCTGCTTCGTATCGAGATTCGCGAAGCCGACGGCCACCTCGTCGATCTGGCCGTCGTGCAGCACCGCCACGGTGATGCCCGGCACATTCCAGCGGGCCGCCTCGCCCTGCACCGCCGCATAGAGCGACGTGTAGTCCGGCCTCGCCGCCGGCCACTCCTTCGGCGCCGCCGCCTCGTCCTCGCCCCAGCCGAACCGCGCTGCCGTCGTCATGTGAGCCATGGTGATGTCGTTCCTCTCGTGTCCTGCGTGAATCGTCGCCGTCGCATCCTAGGCCCGTTTGGGAATCTGCGCCAGTAGGCCGGATCGCCCCGGCTGCCGCCTACGATGCCGCGCGGGCGGCAGCATCCCCCAGCGCGGCGGCGACCTCGTCCGCGATCGCGGGATCGGCGGTAAGCACGGGGAAGAACTTCACCAGCACCGGATCGACCAAGGAGATGCTGTGGCACAGCACCCCATGCCCGAAGAGATGGGCGGCAATCGCGGGGGCGTCGTCCGGATTCACAACGCCGATGGTCGCGATGCCGCCGCAGACAGTGCCAGGGGTGTAGACCTCCGGATAGCGGTCGCAGAGGTCGCCGAACCGCATCGCGAACCGCGCGGAGAGCGCCGCTACATTCGCCTTCAGCGCCTCGCTCCCGCAGATCCCGAGCACCGCCTGCCCGATCGTGCAGGCGATCTCGTTCCCGCCGAGGCTGCTGGCGAAGGCGAACGGGTGCCCGTTGATGCAGCGGTTGTGGATCGCCGCCGTGGTGAGGACCGCGCTGACCGGATAGAAACCGCCGGAAAGCCCCTTGCCGGTGATGAGCATGTCGGGCACCACCCCGGTGAGTTCGCACATCCACATCCGGCCCGACCGCCCCAGCCCCGTCCTCGTCTCGTCGACGATCAGCAGGGCGCCACGCTCGTCGCAGAGGCGGCGCACACCGAGCAGGTAGTCGGCGGACGCCGGAATCCATGTCTCGTAATCGAACGGCTCCAGGATCACGGCCCCGATGCCATCGTCCAGCACCGCCGCGACCGCATCGAGATCGCCATACGGCTCGAAGAAGGAGGCGACCGGATTCGGCTGCCCGTAGTAGTCGATGATTCCCTCTTCCCGGGAGCCGGTGACCATCGCCGCGAACCCGGCATGACCGTGATACCCGTGCCGGTAGGCGGCAACCCGCTGCTTCCCCGTGAGCAGGGAGACCATCTGGATCGCCAGGTCGATGGACGCCGTGGAACCGAGCGTGATCACGCTGCGATCGAGCGATGGATGCGGGGCGGTGGCGGCCAGCGCGTCCTGCAATCCGAGCATCGCAACCGAAGGGAACGTCCACAGGCCACCATCGAGGCCGTCCTCGCCGATCGCCCGCCGGAGCGCCGCGAGCACCTCCGGATTCCGGTGGCCAAGGCTATGGACGCCGCCCCCCACTGCGCAGTCGAGCAGCCGGCGATCCCCTTCCAGGTCCCAGACGTACGGCCCTTCGCGACGGCCCACCACGAAATCCGGGCCGCGGCCCCGCGCGCGCTCGGCCCAGGCGCGCCAGGAGCGATCGATGTACTGCTCGTAGATGGATCGGGACGATGCCCCCGAAGGGGCGGCGGGCGACGATTCCTGCATCCGTGCCTCCCGTTCCATCACCCCGCGCGCTTGCGGCCTGGATTCCGCTTCGCCGCCGGTTTGCGCGTGGCCGTCCTGCCGGAGGTCTTCACCGGGGCGGCACCCTCCCGCGCGGCCAGGCGTCCGCCAAGGCGCATCAGCAGGCGGTCCGTCTCCGGGGCCTCCCGCGTCGGCAGGTGGACGAAATCGACGATGGAGCCAAGCATCGGCCCGTCGGGGATGCGGAAGACCTGCCCGTCCACCGGTTCGACCGGGATGAGCCGGAAGCCCTGGCCCTCGGATTCCTCGCCGGTCCGCTCGTCGACAGCGGTCGATGTCACGCGGAGGGCATCGTCCTCCCGGGTGATGACGAAGCGGCCATCGTGCCGCGTGAAGGTGCCGGTGACGGCATCCAGGTCGGCCGCGCTGCGTCCGGCCGGTTGCGGCACCGGGCGCTCGGCGCCGAGATAGTGCTTCAGTGCCCACGCCTCGATCGTCTGCATCGCGTTGGCGCCGGTATCGCTGTTCGTGACGATGGCGATCGCATAGTCCCGCTCCGGCACGACCGAGAGGAAGGCACGGAAGCCGATGGTGCCGCCGGTATGCTCGATCACCTTCAGGTCCGGCCACTCGTACATGCTCCAGCCCTGCCCGAACGAGCGGTTCGGCGGCCCGGCGGCGATGTGCGGGGTCTGCATCAGGTCGGCGGACGCCTCGGAGATGATGCGTGTCCCCTCGTACTCGCCCCGGCCGATGTGCGGTTGGGCGAACTTCAGGAGTTCGCTGGGAGAGGCGATGATGTTGCCGCAGAGGTTCACATGCCGGCCGCCGATGATGAACGGCCGTGCGATGGTCGGGCCGTTCAGGCGGTCGCCCAGGTTGTGGCCCACCGCGTGATCGCGGGTGATCGCGTCCTCGGCGTAGAACGTCACCGTCTCCATGCCCAGCGGCTCGAAGATGCGCGTCCGCATCAGGTCCTCCGGCACCTCGCCGGTCACGCGCTGGATGATGAGCGGGATCAGGTAGAAGCCGACGTTGCAGTACGAGAAGAGCTCGCCGGGCTGGAACCACTGCGGCAGGGTATCCATCTCGACCATCGAGCGTTCGTAGGCGTCGTCGCCCCGCCCGTAGTCCAGGAAGCGATCGCCCTCGAAGCCGCCGCTGTGGCTGAGCAGGTGGCGGAGGGTCAGGGCCGCGCGGGCATGCTGGTCGCCCAGGCGGAGATCCGGGACGTAGGTGGTCACCGGCTCGTCGAGGTCGAGCTTCCCCTCATCGACGAGCGTCATCACGAGCGTGGTGGTGAAGACCTTCGAGATGGAGCCGATCTGGGAGATGGTATCGGTGGTGAAGGGCATCTTCGTGGTGACGCTGCGGATGCCGGTCGCGGTGGCGATGACCTCGCCGTCGTGCAGCACGGCGACGCCGACACCGGGGACGTTCCAGCGGGACGCCTCCCCCTGGACGGCGGCCTCCAGCGAGGCGTAGTCCGGCGGCTCGAGCGGCCAGGCCAGCGGGGCGAGGGCGGCATCGTCGCCCATGCCGAACCGGGAGGACGCAGGGCGAGGGGGTGAAGTGCGCATGGGCGGTGTCTCCTGCAAGGGGGCGATGCCCTGCGCCGGGAGCGCAGGGGCGAGCGTTCCGGGCATGGTAGCCGGAAGCGCGCCGGGATGCGATGGATGGCCCCGCCCGTTCAAACCGCGTCGATGCACCGTGCCTGGACCCGTGCGCGGTGAGACGGACGCGATGCCGGGCTCCCCGGGACCGACACCGGACGGGTTGACACGCCGTTATGGTAGTGTACACTCACAACCATAGAGAGGTCCTGCCGCGTATTGCCAATGTCGAGAACCGCCATGCCAAGCCCCACGCCTGCGCTCACGCCATCGCCACGCCGCACTGCCGGGGAGCGCCGCGAAGACGTGCTGCATGCCGCGATCGTCGAGTTCGCCACCTTCGGCTATCACGGCGGGTCCACCGAGCGGATCGCCGCCGCCGCCGGGATATCCCAGCCCTACGTCCTCCGCCTCTTCGGCAGCAAGAAGGCGCTCTTTCTCGCGACATTCGAACGGGTCTGCGATCGCATCCTGCTCGGCTGGCGAGATGCTCTGGCCGCGCAGGAACGCCATCAGGATGCCGCCGGCCTCACTGCCCGCGATCGGCTGGAGACGCTCGGACTCGCCTTCGGCGCCCTCGTGACGGAGGTGAACGACCTCCGCCTGGTCCTCCAGGCCTTCAGTTCGGCGGAAGACGAGGACATCCGGGTCGCAGCGCACCGCCGCCTGCAGGAGATGTTCGACTGGACGATGGAGGCGACCGGCGCGTCATTCGAAGCCGTGCGTCAGCACTTCGCCTCCGGCATGATGCTCATGGTCGCCGCCTCGATCCGCGCGATCGACGATGCCGACCAGTCCTGGGCCCGCGCCTTTCTCATGACGCCGGCCGATGCCACGGACAGCCCGCCAACCACC
>JBQCJS010000474.1:0-2848 GCA_051952485.1 Thermomicrobiales bacterium
TTGTCGGATCGGGAGCGCGAGGTCGTGAAGTTGACGGCGGAAGGGAACACCGCCCAGCAGGCCGCCGATGTGCTGTCGCTCTCACCCAAGACGGTGGAGACATATCGCCATCGCGCCATGCAGAAACTCGGCCTGACGAATCGCGCCGAGCTCGTCCGCTACGCCTTGCGGGCCGGCCTGCTGAGCACCGATCCGGATTCGTAGCGCCGGCGTAAACCGAGTGCTGTCGGGAAAACTCCCACAGGAAGCCATCGGGAGTGCGCGTCCTCCCCGGCTCACACGGGCAAGCCCGCACGCTACACTGAATCGAACAGCGGCGCGCTCTGCCCAGGAGGCTGTGCCCGTTTGCCGACCCTTGCTGCTCCACAGTAGACCACATCGGCACCCGCGAAATGTCCTTCGAAACCGGGAAGCGGCAAGCGTTCATCGTGCGTCGCATCCCGTTTCCCCAGCGAATGGTGACAGCTTCATGAGCAAGAGTGCAGTCCATCCCGGTTGGCTTCTGGCGGAGGCGCCCACGGTGGTGCCGACCCGGGAGACCGAGGAATCGATTCGCTTCGGTGCGTTCATGCAGTTGCTGCGAACCGCCGGCGCGCTCGATCGCGCGGCGTCAGATGCCCTGTCGGACCTCGACCTTACCGCCGGTGCCTTCGGGGCGCTGGTGGAACTGGCCGAGGTGGGCGATCGGGGGATCGCGCCATCGGAACTCGCCCGCAAGCTGGCGGTGGCCCGCCGGACGGCGACCCTCTACGTCGATATCCTCGCCCGGCAGGGCTGGGCCGTGCGCGAAGCGCATCCCGACGACCGGCGGATGGTGCTCGCCCGGCTGACCCCCGCCGGCATCGACCTGCTGGATGACCTGGGCGAGGCCTACAAGCGGCGGCTCTCGATGCTTCTCGGGGACATGTCGCCGCTCCAGGCGGAGCGGCTGCGCCAGCTCCTCTCCCTGATCCCCACGGATGGGAGCGTTGTCCTTCCCGCGAACTAGGGACTCCCGAGAATCGTTTCCAGGCAACAGGCATGACGAAACGAGCGGATGGGTGGTCGCCCATCCGCACAATCGTCTTGTGCTGCCGGTGCTACCGGAGGGTGGGGGGCCATCCGGCGTCTACGCTCAGCCTGCGGAGGGATCGGCCTGTTCGATTCCCTCGCACAACAGTACCGTCCGCGACGGGACGAGGATCTCGGCACGTTCCGCATGGACGGCGTCCGCGCGACCTCGCGGGTCGTTCGTGTCCACGAGGACGCGCCAGCTGGTGATCTCATCGTCGCGACTCACCTCGGGGAGCGTGAAGGTGACGTCGGTCTCGGCAGCGTTGAAGAGCATCAGCATCGTCGGGCTCGTCAACGGGGTGCCATCGTCCGCGAGTTCTTCCAGGGTATTTCCGGAGATCCGGAGCGCCATCGCCCGGAATGCCGGATCGAACCAGTCCCCGTCGGCCATCTCGCCGCCATCCGGGCGGAACCAGGTGAGGTCCTTGATCTCGCCGGGCTCGGTCGGTTGGCCGCGCAGGTACTGGCGGAGCCGCAGGATGGGGAAACTGCGCCGGGTCTCGATCGCGAGCTTCACGAAATCGAGGAACGCCTCGTCCCGCTCGGCCAGCTCCCAACCGAACCAGCTGATCTCGTTGTCCTGGCAATAGGCGTTGTTGTTGCCGTCCTGGGTCCGGCCGATCTCGTCCCCGCCGCAGAGCATCGGCACACCCTGGGAGAAGAGCAGGAAGGCCATCAGGTTGCGGCGTTGGCGGTCCCGGAGGTCGAGGATTTTCGGATCGTCCGTCACCCCTTCGGCGCCGTAGTTTGCCGAGGTGTTGTGGTCGTTCCCGTCGCGGTTGTCCTCGCCGTTCGCCTCGTTGTGCTTGTGCTCGTAGCTGACGAGGTCCGACAGCGTGAACCCGTCATGCGTGGTGATGAGGTTGATGCTGGCGCGCGGACGGCGTCCGTTCTTCTGGTAGAGATCCGACGAACCCGAGAGGCGATACCCCACGTCCGCCAATCCTTCGTCGCGGGTTTGCCAGAGCGTGCGCACGCCATCCCGGAAGCGATCGTTCCATTCCGACCAGATGAGCGGGAAGTTGCCCACCTGATACCCGCCCTCCCCGATGTCCCACGGCTCGGCGATCAGCTTGACGCGGGAGAGCACCGGGTCCTGGTGGATGGCATCGAAGAAGCCGCCGTGCGAATCGAAGGAGACGTGCTCCCGTCCGAGCGTCGCCGCCAGGTCGAAGCGGAAGCCATCGACGTGCATTTCCTCGACCCAGTAGCGCGGGCTGTCCGTGACGAGCTTCAGCACCTGGGGATGGGCGAGGTTGAGCGTGTTGCCCGTGCCGGTGAGGTCCATGTAGTAACGAGGCTTGTCCGGCAGCAGGCGGTAGTACGTCGTATTGTCGAGGCCACGGAAGGAGAGCGTGGGACCGAGATGGTTGCCTTCGCAGGAGTGGTTGAAGACGACATCGAGGATCACCTCGATCCCGGCGGCGTGAAGCGCCTTCACCATTGCCCGGAACTCATTGACCTGGGCGCCCGCCCGCGAATCCACCGCGTACCGGCCCTCCGGCGCGAAGAATCCCAGCGTGCTGTACCCCCAGTAGTTCGTGAGCCCCTTGGAGACCAGGAACTGGTCGTCCACGAAGGCATGGACCGGGAGGAGTTCGACGGCGGTCACACCCAGGTTCGTGAGGTAGCCGATCGCGGCGGGGTGGGCCAGCCCGCTGTACGTGCCACGCAGGCCCTCCGGAATGTCCGGGTGCTGCTTCGTGAACCCCTTGACGTGGACCTCGTAGATGATCGTGTCTTCCCACGAGTGGTCCAGCAGGGTATCGCCTTCCCAGTCGAACCCGGAATCGAC
>JBQCJS010000475.1:0-2335 GCA_051952485.1 Thermomicrobiales bacterium
CGGGTGGCCCGTCGCGCTGCGGCCTTCATGGCGGCCCGCGAAGCCAGCACGGGAGGAGTCAAGCGAGACGCTGCGCTGAGTGGCCCGTCCCGCCCTCCTTGGTGTAGACAATCCTGGTCGGACCAACACGCGATCGGACCTACCGCAGGGACCGGATGAAGCCGGGTTCGGTACAGAGGTTGGTCGCAACGCCATGCCTTCGTGCCGCAACGGAGGCGGCAGGCCCTTGTAGCCTGTCCTACGCACGAGACGGCCTGCCGATACCCGCCCGTCCCAGCACGCCTGGGCCACGTTGCAGCCGAAGTCGAACGGGTAGCGGTCGCCGCGCACGAGCGGTGTTCGCGTGGGGGGCGATCGTCTCCGTGCGGCGCCCCTCTCGACGTCTGCCCGGACCGGCCGGACAAGGAACCGCCCGCCCGCTCCGGAATGGAGCGAACGGGCGGTTTTCATGCGCCGGATGCCAGCCGTGGTGCATGACCGGCATCCGGCTTGACGGTGGACTCTGTCGGCCTGGCTGGTAGAAGCCGACCTACCGTGGTCACCCCGCCTCACCCGCCCCGATCACTCGGCGCATGCGAGGTTTCCCGCAGGGCTGCACGTCCGCCAGTCCGGGTCGCGGCATGGCTGCCACAGCCCCGGACCGTACCCAGTCCGCGGTGCCCGAGTGCGCATTCCAGGCGATGTGATGGACCATCTCCGTTCGTGCCAACCGGTCACCGCACCTCGATGGTGACAGCCGAGACCAAGAATCGCCCCACAGGAATCTGGGAGGAGACTGGGAATTCCGGGCTGTCTTCCGGCCTCAGGCGAGGGCAGAGCCGCCAGTCGCCAGCCATTGCCCGGCCACGAAGGCGAGCGTCAACCCCAGGGTGACGGCCACGGAGAGCAGCAGCGGTAGCGCCTGGAGCAGTGGCGAGCGAGCATCGTCGCGGGAATCCTCGGGGCGAGTCGACGGGGTCGAGGGGATGCGGCTGGTCATGGCGGGACTCCTTTCAGCCCGATTGCCTCGGGCCCGACGCGCTGCCGGCGAGATGCCGATACGCTGGATCGAGGTCCGGACCACCCCCGTTCGGGGAGGGAACCTCATGTCCTCATCCTACGCACCGGGACGTATGCCCTCCGTATGGTCCCGCACCTTCAACGAGTGAGGGTCGCGCCGCCATGCTCCTGCGCTGCTGGGAGGCGAATGTGGATCGCAAGGCCACCGTCATCCCGGCCTTTCGCGACCATGCTGCCGCCGTGCGCCTGCACGACCGACCGCACGATGGCGAGTCCGAGCCCGAAACCCGATGGCTTGCGCGGACCGGTTCTCGCCACCGGGATGCCCCGCTGGAACGGCTCGAAGAGGGCATCCACGTCCGCGATGGGCGTCCCCATGCCGCTGTTCTCGATCCAGATCGCGGCGAAGGGTCCGTCCATCCCCGCCCGCAGGCGAATCCAGCCGCCACCGCCTGGCTGGTTGTAGCGAATGGCGTTCTCGACCAGGTTCCCGATCATCCGCTCCAGGAGGACGCCATCCCCCCGGACCAGGGCGGATTCCAGTTCGAGATCGACGGCGATACCCCGCTCGTCCGCGCGATCGATGAGCTCGCCCATCACGTCCCCCGCCAGGTCCGCGAGGTCGAACCGCGCATCGTCCCGCATGGTGCTCTCGCTGCGGGAAAGCATCAGCAGGCCATCGACGAGGCGTTCGCTGCGGTTGGTCGCCTGGCGAACGGCGGTCGCCATCTCGCGCTCGCGCTCCGTGGCGTCGGGCGCCGATAACGCCAGGTCCGCCTCCGCCCCGATGATCGCCAGCGGCGTCCGCAGCTCGTGCGAGACGGTCGCGGCGAACCGGCGCTGGCTGGCGAACGCGGACTGGAGCCGGGCCAGCATGGCATCGAAGGTGTCGGCCAGTTCCTTCAGCTCATCCGGCGGTCCCCGCAGGTCGATCCGCTTGTCGAGCGTCGCCTCGTTCGCCTCGCGCGCGTGCTGGGTGATATCGCGAATCGGCCGCAGCACCCGTCCGGAGATGATCCAGCCGAGCGCGAGCGCCCCGAGGCTCGTGGCGGTCAGTGCGATGATCGCCTGGATCTGGACCTGCTGGAGCGCCGCCTCCCGCTCCTCACGCCGCGTTTCGCGGATCTGCTCCTCGATCGAGAGTTCCCCATTCCCGTTCGTCCCGTCGCCAGTGGCGGGACGCTCCACCCCGGGCTCCGGGCCGGTCGCGGCCGGAGCGGGCGGCGCGAGCGCCCGGCTGAGCAGGACATAGGTCAGCCCGAGCAACACCGCGCCTCCCACGAAGAAGAGCGCGGCGTACATCAGAGTCAGCCGGAGACGAACCGTCGACAGCACC
>JBQCJS010000476.1:0-3135 GCA_051952485.1 Thermomicrobiales bacterium
CGTCGCATTCCTCAACCCTCCCGCACCCGCATCCTGCGTTGGAGCCATTCCGCCGCCAGGTTCAATCCGATCACGGCCAGCGCGAGCGCGAAGCCCGGCATGAATCCGATCCACCACGCCTTGAAGATCTGGTCCTGGCCAGATTGCACGAGCCCGCCGAGCGACAGCCGCTCGATGGGCAGACCGATGCCGAGATAGGTCAGCGATGCCTCGTAGAGCATCATGGCGCCGACCTGCTGGCAGACCAGCAGGACGAGGACGGGGGCAAGGTTCGGGAGGATATGGGCGATCGCGATGTGCAGGCGGTCGCCGCCAATCGATCGCGCCGCCGTGATGAAGTCGCTGGCGGCGATGGAGCGCGTCTGCAGGCGCACGATGCGCGCGTAGGAGACCCAGCCGGTGAGCACCAGCACGGCGATCACGTTCGGCAACCCCTGTCCCAGGATCGCCGTGACGACAATGCCGACGACGACGAACGGCACGGTAAGCACCACATCGGCAAGCATCGTGACGATGGCATCGGCGATCCGGTTCCCGGTTGCGGCCACCAGGCCCAGCGCGATCCCGATCACCGCCGCTCCGGCCGCGGCCATCACGCCGATCCGGAGGGAGAGGGACATCGCGCTCAGGGTCCGGGCCAGCACGTCGCGGCCGAGACTGTCCGTGCCCAGCGGATGCGCCCACGAACCGCCAGCGAGGAACACCGGCGGCTCCAGCCGTGCGCGCAGGTCCTGGGTAGTCGGGCTCCCGTGATAGACGAAGGGCAGCACCAGCGCCGCGCCGAGAAAGATCGCCAGCGGCAGGAGCAACGCGAGGTCCAGCCGCAGCCAGGAGGGGCGCACGCCCTGCTTTCGCCGCGACGTCGTCGCAGCGGCATCGGGGCGAGCGGATGAGACGGCGAGCGGAGAGGCATGGTCGATCATGTGAACCGCCTCTCCTGGCCCTGGCTCAGGCGCGGGTCCAGGAACGCGGCCAGCAGGTCGATCCCCACGCCGATGGCCACGATCATGATGGCCACGATCACGGCGAAGGCATGGACGACCGGCAGGTCCCGCTCCGATGCGGCCTGCAATGCCAACCGCCCGACGCCGGGATAGGCGAAGACGGACTCGACCACCACGGTACCGCCGACCAGGAATCCGAGCTGGACCCCGAGGTAGGCCAGCGCCGGGGTGGCGGCGTTCGGAAGGGCATGCCGGAGCCGGACGACCCGTTCTGGAAGCCCCTTGCTGCGGGCGGTCGCGATATAAGGTTGCCGCTCCACCGCCGCCAGTTCAGCGGCGAGCAATCGGTAGACGATCGAAGCCGGATACGCGGCGAGCGTGAATGCCGGCAGGATGAGCGAGGAGAACCCGTCCTTCCCGGAGGCCGGAAGCCACTGCAGCCGCACGGCGAAGACGAGGATCAGGATCGTTCCCAGCCAGAACGCCGGCACGCCCTGCGCCAGCAACCCACCGAGATCGACGACCAGACGCAGGATGGGATGCTTCAGGGCGCTCACCACCAGCGCCAGCGTCACGCCGATCGTCACGGCCAGGAGCGTTGCCGTCGCCGCGAGCAGCAGGGTCGAGGGCAGGCGCTGGAGCACGGCATCGAGGGCGGGCTGGCGGTCGCGCCAGGAATCCCCGAAATCGAACCGGAAGGTCCTCCCGAGGAAGCCGAGATACTGCTTCCAGAGCGGGGCGTCGAGCTCCAGCCGGGCGCGCACCTGCGCCCGCGCCTCCGGTGCGGCGCCAGGCTGCAGGAATCCCTGCGTGGGATCGCCGGCCGCGTGGATCAACACGAAGATCACGGTCGATGTCGCAGCGACCGTGAGGACGAGTTGTGCGATCCGGCGGAGAAGCTGATCGAGCAGGTGGTTCATGGTCACCCTTGCGGGCACCGCTGGCGTGGCGGACGGCATCGCCCGGCGCGGCCAACGCCACGCCGAAACGCCATCCTGCCAGTCCGGGTGCCTCCGTGCGAGATCCCCGGACACAACACGACCCGGGGGCAGGAGGCCCTCGGGTCTGTGGCAGGGAGCAACAGCCAACGCCAGCGAATGCTGGCTCGGTCGTGCGCCTTCTCCCATCCGGACTTTACCGTCGGCTCCGGAGTTTCACCGGATCGTGCGTTCGTGCTCCCACTCGCGCTTGCGGGCTGTACCGCCGGTCAGGACTTGGATGCCATAGCTCGACACCCTCACCAAACCCCGAAGGCTGAATTGTTGACACGATTATACGGGCTTCGTGCGTTCTGTCACGAACGAGAAGCCCGTATCGCATCGTCCGTTTGGGCAGGTCGCGCCTATTCGTAGAGCAGGAACGGCTCCCGTCGGCGGGCGAAGGCCCCCTGGTCATCCTGCCATCCGGCCATGACTTCGTCCGGCGACGCCCCCTCGTCGAGCCGCAGGCGGGGCCGATCCGATCCCAGCAGGAGGTCGATGAAGAACGGCCGCTCGTCGTGATTCGGCTTGACCCAGGCGAATTCGGGATCGTGCCGCCTCAGCGCGTGGAGCAGATGAATGCCGAAGGCCGCCGCGTCGAGCGCGTTCCGGTCAGCGGCGTACGCTTCAAGGCCGTGACAGAGCGCCTGCGCGTGCTTCGAGAACATGGGCGTGAAGGAGACCCGCCGCAAGGCGATGCCGGGCAGCGCCCGATCACGCAGATCGTCGATCAGGGCGTCGGCGTCGAGCGTCGGGGACCCGACGAAGCGGAAGGGCATGGTCGTGCCGCGCCCTTCAGAGAGGTTTGTGCCCTCCACGAGACAGGTTCCGTTGTAGAGCGTCAGCGTCTCCAGGGAGGGCATGTTCGGCGAGGGCAGCACCCAGGGCAATCCGGTCTCGTCGTACCACGCCGTCCGCCGCCATCCCTCGACCGGCACCACGGTCGGCGCCGGCCATCCCCGTTCCGCCGCGACCAGGCTGCCAAGCTCGCCCGCCGTCATGCCATGCCGGATCGTGATGGGATGCGCCCCCACGAACGACTGGAAGGCGAGTTCCAGCACGTTCCCTTCCAGCCGGATATCGGCCAGCGGGTTCGGGCGATCCAGGATCACGACGGGGATACCCGCCTCGCTGGCGGCGGCCTGCACCTCCAGCTGGGTCGAGAGGTAGGTGGTGTACCGGCTCGCCATGTCCTGCATGTCGATCGCGAT
>JBQCJS010000477.1:0-4606 GCA_051952485.1 Thermomicrobiales bacterium
CGACGCTGCCGAAATCCTGGGCGAAGCTGGGCTATGCGGCCTTTGGCGTCGCCCCGCGCGGCAAGTTGCGCTCCAATCGCCAGTTCAACCCCGGTTATCCCGGGCTGCTCATCCACAACATCGTCGATCCGAACACCTACAGCTATCGCGGGTTCTACGCCGACGCCGCCCGCGCGGTGGACGTCCTGGCCGGGTTGCCGGAGGTGATCGCCGACCGCATCGGCGTCCACGGCTCCAGCCAGGGCGGCGCCCTCACGCTCAGCACTGCCGCGTTGCGGAAGGCCAACATCGCCTGCGGGGCGGCCGGCGCGCCCTACCTCACCGGCTTCATGGACGCCGCGAAACTCACCCACTCCTACCCCTACGAGGAGATGAACGAGTACTTGCGCCTCTACCCGGAGCGCGAACCGGCGATGCGGGAGACCGTCGCCTACGCCGACTGCCTCAACTTCGCGCCCGCCATCACGGCGCCGATGCTGATCTACGCCGGCCACAACGACGATGTCTGCCCGCCGGAGACGGCCTACAACCTCGTCGATGCCCTCACGAACTGCGAGGTCATCTTCCATACCTACGACCGCTGCGGCCACGACGCCGGCAACTACTGGGAGATGGCGGCCGTGGAGGCCTTCCTCGCCGAGCACCTGCGCCCGAACACCCCGACCGCCGACCTCCGCGCCCAGACCACTGTCGGATAACCATGAGGCGAGAGAAGTGAGCAGTGAGCAGTGAGAGAGGAGCAACGCGATCTGAGCGCAGGGAGGAGTCCCTCGCCAGAACACCAGTTGCCGCTTTTCTCGCTTCTCCGTCCTCACTTCTCTCACCTCTCCTCTCGCTGAAGGAGCACACCTCCCGATGACCGCATCCCCCTCCGATCCACTCGTTCCCGCCATCGAGACGACCGACGCGCCCGATGGACTGGCCGACCTCCCCGCCCCGGCCCGCGACTGCGCCCCGTCACCGGATGGAAGCGCCTCGCCCGCCGGGGTGGCGGCGTTCTGGGATGCCATCGACGCCGAGCTGGCCGCCATCCCCGCCGCACCGGAGGCCTTCGAGGTCCCGCTCTACTCCACCGACTTCGCGACGACCTATCGCGTCCGGTTCACCAGCATCGGCAACTACCGGATCGCCGCCTACATCAGCGTGCCGCATGGCGACGGCCCCTTCCCGGCGCTGCTCGCCGTGCCTGGCTATGGCAGCGTGGTGACGCCGCCGCAATACGAGGATCGCCAGCGGTACGTCGTGATGACCCTCATGTACCGGGGCACGCGCGGCGCGGACTGGCCCTACGCGGGCGCATTCCCCGGCCTGCTGACCGATGGCATCGCCGATCCCGGGTCGTGGATCTACCGCGGCATCCTGGCCGATCACCTGCGCGGGCTGGACGTCCTGGCCAGCCACCCGCAGGTCGATGCCGCCCACATCGGCCTCCACGGCAACGATGTCGCTCTTCTCATCGCCGCCCGCCGGCCAGCGGTAAGCGCCGTCGCCGTCACGGGCAGCTTCTTCCACCGCCTGTGGGAGGTCGCCCGTGCGACCGAGGCCTATCCGTTCGAGGAGATCAACGATTACGTACGAACGTGTCCCGCCGACGAGGACGCCGTCCGGCAGACCCTCGCGCTGGTCGATCCCGCCGCCCAGGCATTGCGGATCGGCGCGACGACGCTGGTCGCCGTGAACGGGGCGGGCACCACCGGCGACGCCGCCTGGTGGTCGTCGCTCACCGATGGCGTCACCGGCGCCGTCGACACCTACACTGCCACGCACGAGGGCCAGACCGACCGCGATGCGATCGACGCCTGGCTCGCCACCAAGCTCGGCACCACCCCCTTGCCCCGTATCTGGATTCCGGAGGACCTTGGACCATGGTCGTAGACCCGTCAACACCCGCAGCCACAACCACCGACCCGAAGGACTGGATGGCCGAGCTGGGAGTGCGCCCAGTCATCAATGCCGCCGCCACCCTGACCAAGCTCGGCGGCTCCGTGATGCCGCCGGAGGTCGTCGCGGCGATGCAGCAGGGCGCGAAGTCGTTCATCGACCTCGTCGACCTCCAGCGCGCCGTCTCCGCGAAGATCGCGGCGGCGACGAAGAACGAGGCAGCCTACGTCTCCTCCGGGGCAGCGGCGGGAATCACCCTCACGATGGCCGCGATCCTGACCGAGGGCCTGCCAGAGCGCATCCAGGGATTCCCGGCGCTGGAGGGCTTCCCGAGGACAGAGATCATCATCCACCGCTCCCAGCGCAACGGCTACGACTACGCCGCGCGGATGACCGGGGCGACCTTCGTGGAGATCGAGGATTCCGTCGCGTCGCTGGAGGCCGCGTTCGGCCCGCGCACCGCCGCCGTGCTCTGGTTCGCGGGCGGGCATCTCGGCCCGGACGCCGTGCCGATCGAGACGGTGGTCGAGGTCGCCCACGCGCGCGGCGTGCCCGTGGTGGTCGATGCCGCCGCCCAGATCCCCTCGGTGCGGAACCTCTGGCGCTTCACGAGGGAGATCGGCGCGGACATCTGCATCGTCAGCGGCGGCAAGGGCCTGCGTGGGCCGCAGTCGTCCGGGCTCGTGCTCGGGCGGAAGGCGATCATCGACAACATCTACCCGAACGCCTCCCCGAACAGCGCCATCGGCCGCCCGATGAAGGTCGGCAAGGAGGAACTGGTCGGCCTGCTCGCGGCGGTCGAATGGACGCTCGCCCAGGACGAGGACGCCATCATCGAGGGGTACGAGCGGATCGTGCAGTACTGGCTCTCCGGCCTCGCCGAAATCCCCGGCATCTCCGCCGAACGCGGCTATCCGAACGAGGCCGGGCAACCCTTCGGGCGCGTGCTGATCACCCTCGGCCCGGACGCGAAACTGGGCCAGGGCGAACTCGTGACCGCGCTGTGGGAGGGCACGCCGCGCATCGCGGTCAGCGAGGTCGCGCCGAACGTGATCGGCATCAACCCGCAGACGCTCGGCCCCGGCGAGGAAGTGCCGGTGATCGAGGCACTGCGCGACCTGCTCTCATGATGACCCGCATCGACATCCTCGTCTTCGATGGCGTGGACGAACTGGACGCGCTCGCCCCGTACCGCGTGCTGCGTGGGGCGACCTGGTCGGGGGCGGATTTCGCGGTCCGCCTCGTCACCCTGCGTCCAGCGGCGACGGTGACAGCCTCCGCCGGACTCGTCTTCGCGCCGGATGGCGTGCTCGGCGATCCCGCGCTGCCGGACATCCTGATCGTGCCCGGTGGCGGCTGGGGCACCCGCGCCGACGTGGGCGCGTGGGGCGAGGCGCAGCGCGGCGAAATCCCCGCCGCGCTCAGGCAGGCGATGGCGGACGCGCCGGAGATGACGCTGGCGACCGTCTGCACCGGCGCGATGCTGGCGGCCCATGCCGGGGTGACGGCGGGCCGCCGCGCGATCACGCACCACGCGGCGTTGGCCGACCTTGCCGAAAAGGGGACCGAGGTCGTCTCCGCCCGCGTGGTGGACGACGGGAACCTGATCAGCGCGGGCGGCGTGACGAGCGGGCTGGACCTTTCGTTGTGGCTGGTGGAGCGCTTCGCGGGGGCGGAGATCGCCCTGAAGGTGGAACAGAACCTCGAATACGAACGGCGCGGCACCGTCTGGCGAAGTAGCAGGTCACACTCATAAAGCTGGCTTTACCAACGCTCTACGTTAGTAAACCAAATGGTCAATCGCTATACTAGCGGCACGTTGTAGCCCGTTGTCGCATGGTTCGGCACGCCGATTGGTTGCGAGACCCCATGAATCCATCGAGCTTCACACCCAACGCTCCGGGTGACCTCGTGACCATCGCCTCCGTCTCGGGAAACCCAGCGTGGGCCTTCGTGCCGCATACCTTGCCGCCAGAGCTCGAAGCCGATCACGAGATCGCCGACGCGGCTGCCCGAGCGTCGCTCGCCGTGGGAAACCTGAACGGCGTCGGCCAGATGCTCCGCAATCCGGACCTGCTCATCCGCCCGTTCGTGCAACGCGAAGCCCTCGCCTCCAGCCGCATCGAAGGGACGAAGGCCGACTACGGCCAGCTCATCAGGCTTGAAGCACAAGACGATGAGCCCGAGCTCATCGACGACCCCGACCTCCAGGAAGTCACGAACTATGTCGAGACGTTGATCACCGGATGGCACCGCGAGCCGGAGCGTCCATTCTCAACCGGCTTCCTGATGCAATTGCATCAACAGCTCCTGTCGGGCGTTCGGGGCTCCGACAAGCAGCCGGGCCGGCTTCGCGAGGTTCAGGTCTTCATCGGAACCAATCGCGACCATGCCGCCAGCGCCCGTTTCGTTCCGCCTCCTCCGGAGCGAGTTCGTGGCCTCCTGGACGACCTGTGCTCCTATATCGTGGAAGATCGCCGCTATGCATCACTGGTTCGCATCGCGCTCATCCACTACCAGTTCGAGACGATTCATCCTTTCATGGATGGAAACGGGCGCCTCGGGCGACTCCTCATCCCGCTCAGTCTTGGTCTCTGGAACGAACTCGACATGCCCCTGCTCTACCTGAGCGAGTACCGGGAAGATCACCGGGACGAGTACCTCGATCGCCTCCACGCCGTCAGCACCCGAGGTGACTGGAAGGGCTGGATCCTCTTCCTGCTCG
>JBQCJS010000478.1:0-2052 GCA_051952485.1 Thermomicrobiales bacterium
TGGACGCATGGATGCGCCCACGAACCTGGCCTTCGCCGATTTCGCCGACCATGTCGAGTCGGAAGGCGTGGTCGTCGTCGGCGAGCTCTCGGGCGAGCAGCGCGAGACGCTGGCGTCCCGGAGCGTACGGGTGGCGAGCGCGGCAGCCTCGGTGCGCAGGCCGGCGGTGCTGGCCGAGCTGGCGATGGCGCGCTGGGCGGCGGGGGAGACGGACGATCCGGCTGCGCTCGAACCGCTCTACGTCCACGGAGTGCAGGCCACCACAAAGCCGGTGGTCGACCGTTTGCGTCGCGGTGCCTGATCGCCCGGGCAGCGCGTCGCTATGGCGTCGCCGCGAAAGCTCGGGGATACTATGGAAAGCCATGACGGGCTGACGGCAACGCTGCCCCGATCGTTCCCCGCTTCGTGTTGAGAGGTTCCCCTGTTGAACGCATCCACCATGACTTCCAACGGCGTCGAGGCGTCGTCCGCCTCGGCATTCGCGTCGGTCGATGAGCTGGAGGCGGCCCTCCGCTCCCAGAACTACGTCGCGGACCGGGGCCTCGCCACGACCCTCTACCTGACCCTGAAGCTCCAGCGCCCGCTGCTGCTGGAAGGCGAGGCCGGTGTCGGCAAGACGGAGATCGCCAAGGTGCTCTCCGCCGCGCTGGATACCCCGCTGATCCGCCTCCAGTGCTACGAGGGGCTGGACGCCGCGTCGGCGATCTACGAGTGGGACTACCCACGCCAGATGCTCTACCTCCGCTCGCTGGAGGCCTCCGGCGGTATCGACCAGGAGGCGGTCCGGAAGAACCTCTTCTCCGAGGAGTTCCTGCTGAAGCGTCCGCTGCTGCAGGCGATCGACGCCGCGCACGACAGGGCGCCGGTCCTGCTGATCGACGAGGTGGACCGCGCCGACCAGGAGCTGGAAGCCTTCCTGCTGGAGATCCTCTCCGACTTCCAGGTGACCGTGCCGGAACTGGGGACGATTCGCGCCGAGCATGTGCCGATCGTGATCCTCACCTCCAACCGCACGCGCGAGATCCACGATGCCCTGAAGCGGCGCTGCCTCTATCACTGGATCGATTTCCCGACCTACGAGAAGGAGCTCCAGATCCTCGCCGCGAAGGTCCCGGATGTCTCCGAGCGGCTCTCGCGGGAGATCTGCTCGTTCACGCAGGGCCTGCGAGAGGTCGATCTCTTCAAGTCGCCGGGGATGGCCGAGACGCTGGACTGGGCGAACGCGCTGATCGCGCTCGGCTCGAACCAGTTGCAGGACGAGGTGGTGCAGGACACGCTGGGCGTCATCCTCAAGTACCAGGAGGATGTCGACCGCATCCGGGGCGATGTCTCCCAGCGGCTGGTGCAGCGGGCGGTGAACGCGGCAGCGGCGGCCTCCGCCAGCAAGCCGTCGGCAGGATAGGCGTGTGACCGACCAGGCATTCAGGGACTATGAACTCGCGCGGCTCAGCCGGGCGCTGGACGATTCGCGCGTCCGCTCCAGCCGGGTCGAGGCCAACCTCACCATGTTCAGCCGCCGGTTGCGATCCGGCGGGATGCCGGTGGGACCGGGCCAGCTGATCGGCCTCTTCGAGGCGCTGAACGCCATCGACATGGCCAACCGGGAGGACGTGCACGCCGCCGCGCAGACGACGCTGGTGAACCGGCCCGAGCATATCCCCGTCTTCGAGGCCGAGTTCAAGCGGTTCTGGCGCGACCTCGTCTCGCAGGACGCCCCCCTGCTCAGCGAATACTCGATCGACGACGAGGAATCGGTCGGCGTGCCCGATCCGACGAAGAAGAGCGACGAGACCCAGCAGGGGCAACAGGGGCAGAACGGCGAAGCCGAGAAGGCCGTGCTCGCGATCGAGGGCGTGGACCAGCAGGGCGATATCGGCGAGACCGAGGAGTACGAGGTTCCGCCCGAGGACGTGATGATCTTCAGCGCCAGCGAGGCGCTGCGGAAGAAGGACTTCTCGCAGTTCACGCCGGAGGAGATCGCCGAGGCCCGGCGCATCATCGAGAGCATGACGTGGCGGCTGGGGACCCGGCAGACCCGGCGGCGCGAGAAGG
>JBQCJS010000479.1:0-6431 GCA_051952485.1 Thermomicrobiales bacterium
CGAGATCGAGGACCGGCTCGCCGGAGACCAGCGACCCGCCGTCCGCCAGGGCGATGGACGCCTTCACCGGCTCGGCGATCCCGGCTTGCTTCGCCATCGCCGAGCCATGTGTCGGCAGGAACCCATCATTGTGGACCGTGAGCGAGACCCGGAACAGGTCGTCGCCCAGGCGCTGGACGGCGACATCCCGGATCGCGAGCCGCGGGCCGGTCTGCGCGGCCCGCAGGATGAAGCGGGCGTTCGGCGCGGTCACCTCCTCCAGCAGGTCGCCCGGCGGATTCGTCCAGGTAAAGGTGCGCCGCCAGCCGCCGATCTCGACCGGGCCGAGTTGCGGGTGATCGAACGGCGTCCATGCACGGAACCCCTCGCCGCCGACCGTCTCGTCGAGGCATTTCAGCATCGCCGCATCGACCGCATCCGACCGGTTCCTGAAGAACCCGATGAAATCCGTGACCTCGATCCCGGCCCTTGCCGCCAGCGACCACAGTTCGGTGGAGAACGGGATGATCCCGAGCTGCTCGTAGACCCAGTCGAGCAGGCCGCCCTTCATCGCCTGCTTGCGGTCGTAGGCGAAGTCGTCGTAGATGCCGATGCAGGGGTAGCCCGTCTCCTCCTCGCCCATCGCGCCGATGCTGGTGAAGATCGCCTGGTCCAGCGCGGGCAGGTCGCTGGTCGGATAGGTCGTCGGCGGCCGCAGGATGCACCCGGAGAAGGTGTGCAGGTGCTGCGAGCCGTGGATGTTTGGGTGGGCGAACAGGAAATCGGCCAGCGCCTTCGTCTCCGGCTCGGAGAGGGGATAGCGCCCGGCGCCGTGCTGCACCCAGAACGGCGCCCAATCCGCCGGGAAGTTGCGGTTCGCATCCAGCCCATAGAGCTCCGGCGCCAGCGGGATCGTCGCGCCGTCCCAGTTCCGGATCTCCCCCTCCGGCAGCAGGAAGTAGAAGTCGCCCTCCTGCTCGTCCGGCCGCCGCTGCCGCATGATGCGCGGATCGTGCGACGAGATGGCCCACGCTCCGGCAGGGTCCTTCAGCCGCATCGTGACGATCGTGCCGTCGCCATCGACATCCGATTCGACGAGGCCGTCCTGCCGCTCGTCCTTCGGGAAAGGCCGCCGGGATGAACGGTAGAACTCCTGGTCCTCCGCCAGCCCGAGATCCATCGCATCGACATTCACCGCCGGCACGAGGTAGATCGTCGTCTCGCGCAGGAGGCGATCGATCGCCGCGTCATGTCCGGCCCCGCTCAGGACGTGGTTCAGCAACCAGAGCACGGTCGCGACACCGGTCACTTCATCGGCGTGGATGTTCGCATCGACGAAGTAGGCCGGTTTCGTCTCCGGCGCCCCGCTCGCGCGATCGGTGAGGGTGAGCGCCCAGATGTCGCGGCCCTCGTACGACGGCCCGATCGACTCGATGGCGAGCAGGCCAGGGTATTCCCGGGTCCACCGATGGAGGAGGTCGGTCAGGTCACGGTAACGATAGTAGCGATCGGGCCGGTAGTCGCTGGTCGGGGCGATCCACCGCCCTGGCGTGATCGGCATGGGAGGGTCCTCGTGAATGGGCTGGGGAGCCGCGACGATGCAGGCAGCCACGCGATGGTATCCGACCATCCCGCATGGTGGGAAGCCACGCGGGGCCGGTAGGGACGGGCCGTCCGCCTCGCGCAGCCCCGATATGCGAGAATATGGTCCGTTGCATGGCTTTCCTTTCGGAAGCTATACGATGACCGGGTCCCTCGGCATGGGGAACGCCGCTCCCCTGCCGGCATCAGCCAGCGCCGAACGCTGGCAGCACCAGCCCTCATCACGAAGGACGTTCGCCATGCCAGTATCCGCATCGAAGCTCCGCCAACTCCACGCGGCCTTCCGCGAGGGCCGCATCGACCGCCGCCAGTTCCTGGCCGCCAGCGGGGCGCTCGGCGTCAGCGCCGGGGTCGCGGCGACCATCGCCCAGAACACCCCGGTCCTCGCCCAGGCATCCGCCACACCGGGCGCGTCGCCGGCAGCGTCCCCGGCGGCATCGCCCGTCGCCGCCAGCACCTACACGCGCCCGACCGCCGGCACCGAGGGCCAGACTCGCGGCGCGGGTGGTGACCTCCGCATCCTGGTGCCGCAGGGCGCCTCCGCGCTCAGCGTCCACAACGCGACCGGTGGCAAGGACATCGCCGCCGGGTCGATCATTTCGGAGCCGCTGCTTGCCTACGCGCCGGATACCTCCCTCATCGCGAACCTCGTGACCGAGGTGCCCTCGATCGAGAACGGGATGGTGGCGCCGGACCTCTCCAGCGTGACCTTCCACCTGCTGCCGGACGTGGTCTGGAGCGACGGCGAGCCGTTCACCGCCGACGATGTCGTCTTCACCTGGCAGTGGAATGTCGACGCCGCCAACCAGTCGATCGATGCCGCCTCGTGGGACCTGATCGAGAAGATCGAGGCCGTGGACACCCTCACCGCCAAGGTGACGCTGAAGGAGCCGACCCTCGGTTTGTTCCAGCCCTTCGGCTCCAACCACGGGGCGATCTACCCGAAGCACTTCTGGGACGGCAAGGAGGCCGCCGCGGCAAATGCCGCCTTCGGCCTGAAGCCGATCGGCACCGGCGCCTTCGTGCTCGACACCCTCTCCCCGAACGACCAGGTCATCTACACCGCCAACCCGAACTACCGCGAGCCGAACAAGCCCTTCTTCCAGCGCGTGATCCTCAAGGGCGGCGGCGATGCAACCTCGGCCGTGATCGCCGTCACCCAGCAGGGCGATTGGGACCTGGCCTTCACGCTCCAGATCGACAAGACCGCCCTCGCCGGGGCGCTGGGGGACAAGGGCAAGGTCTACGGCCCTCCGGGCACCGGCGTGGAGAAGATCCAGTTCAACTTCTCCGATCCCAACAAGGAAGTGGACGGCCAGCGGTCCGAGATGAACACGCCCCACCCCTTCCTCACCGATCCCGCTGTCCGGGAGGCGATCGCCACGGCCATCGACCGCAAGACGATCTCCGAGAACCTCTACGCCGGTGAGCCGAGCGAGCCCCCGGGACGCAACATCCTGGCCGGACTCGGCATCTACGAGTCCCCGAACACCAGCTGGACGTTCGATCTCGACAAGGCCGCCAAGCTGCTGGACGACGCGGGCTGGACAATGGACGGCGACGTGCGCGCGAAGGACGGCGTCCAGCTCTCCCTCCGGTACGTCACCACCACGGCGCCGATCCGCCAGAAGGTGCAGGAGGTCGTGAAGGCCTCGCTGGTGAAGCTCGGCTTCAAGGTCGATCTCTCCCAGATCGACGGCAGCGTCTTCTTCGACGGTTCCGCCGGGAACGACCAGAACTTCACGCACTTCTACTCCGACATGCAGGAGTACACCGACGGCGCGACCTCCAGCTTCCCGCTCAACTACATGAAATACTGGTACGCCGGGCCGAAGGGCGAGAACATCGCGCAGAAGTCCAACAACTGGACGGGCACCAACAAGACCCGCTACCAGAACGCCGACTACGACGCCGCGTGGGAGAAGATCGCCACGCTGACCGACCAGCAGGCCGCGATCGAGCTCTTCATCGAGCTGAACGACCACGTCATCGACCATCACGTCGAGATCCCCATCGTGCAGCTCGTCGCCGACCGCTACGCCGTGGTGAACACCTTCCGCGAGGAGAACATCGCGGTCACGGCGTTCGGCGACACGTTCTGGAACATCGCGAACTGGAACCGGCGGTAGCCTTCTGCCGGGCACACCCACGCCGGATCGGCGGGGCAACGCACGGGAAGGCACAGGCACAGACAGGACACGGACCGGGGGAAACCTCCCCGGTCCGTGTCCTGTCTGCATCCCGATCCGTGGCAAACCAGGCTCAGGCAAGTTCCTGCAGGGCCAGCTTCCGCTTGCGACGAAGCATCCGCAACTGCCGCCGCGCCGCCACGTACTGCGCATTCACCGTGCTCTCCACCCGCGGGCTGTGCGGCGATGCGCTCATCGTGCGCATGGTCGAGACGAGCGCATACAGGATGGCCCGCTCGGTCGGATGGCGCGAGACATCGGCCGCTGCCTGGAGCACCCGGTCTGCATGACGGTCGAGTTCCCCATCGAGCGCGGCCAGCGTCACCTGCTGCCCCTCATCCACCGAGGCGGAGGAGGCATTCGCGAGGAATCGCGCCCGGGCAATCGCGGCAGCCCGCAAGTCTTCCAGATCCAGTCTCAGCGTGCGTTCCATCATTCCCACCATTCATCCGGACCCAACGTCAACCGACTCCCACTCGACAATAGTACACGCCATGCAATCCTGTCACATACGCCATTATGACTAGACATCCACGACATTTTTGGGATTTCCTGCCACAATCCCCCGGATTGGTCTGACCTTCGGACAGGTTTTGCCCAAGCTCCGAACCCGGGCGACCGGCATTTACCTTGTCGTTGCCCGAACCCAGGCTCACGTCGGTGCGCATCACATTCCCAGCCAGCGCACGGCGACCGCCAGGCATTCCTGCCGTATCATCAGCCATACGCTGAATCCGGATTCCCACCTGGACGATTCCCGGCGCGGGCTGGCCGCCTCCAGCCGCACGGTCCATCGAGAAACCCACCCGCCGTGAACACCGCACACGCCATCGCCCTGGCCGCATTCATCATCCTGCTCCTGGCGTCCATCGCCGCGGGGACACGCATGTGGCATGCGCGCCAGCAGGGCCTCGCCGCCATGTGCGGGGCGATTGCCGCCTTCACCTTCATGCTCGGCTTCTGGTATCTCTCCACCCTCCCCTAGCGGGCCATGATCCGCGGGCGCCCTCCGTCGTCCTTGCGAGGCATGGGCTGGCGTGGTATTCCGGTGCCACGCGTGACCGGATTCCGCGCGAGCCACCCCGAGGAAGGATCGACACCCGGCATGAGCCTGCCCCCACGCTCCCCGGATGCCATGCACATGCCCGGAAACCTCCCGGCCACCATGGAGGGTGTGGCAATCGCGCCTGACGCGCCGCCAACGCCGCGCACATCCTCCCGCATTGCCGGACTGGACATCGCGCGGGGGCTGGCGGTGATCGGCATGTTCGCCGCGCACCTCCTGACGCGGCGCGACCTGGGGTGGGACCCGGACAGCTGGCGCTTCATCGCCTTCGGACGTTCGTCGATCCTCTTCGCTGTGCTGGCGGGTATCTCCGTCGCCCTGCTCTCGGGACGGCAGACCCCACTCGACGGTATTCCCCTCGTGCAGGCCCGGATGCGCATCCTCGTACGGGCCGTGCTGATCTTCGCGATCGGCGGCCTGCTCCTGATGCTGGATACCGGGATCGCGATCATCCTCGAGTACTACGGGCTCTTCTTCGCCCTCGCGATCCCCTTCCTGCGCTGGCCGCCGCGCCGGCTCTTCACCCTCGCCGCCATCCTCACCGTCGTTGCCCCGGTCGCCCATCTCTTCCTGGAGAACCTCTCGGAGAACACGGAGCGCATCCGCTGGTCGCCGACGATCGTCCGCCTGTTCGCGGTCGGCTACTACCCGGCGATGATCTTCATCATCTACGTGCTGGTGGGTATGGGGCTGGGCCGGCTCGATCTCTCGGCCCGCCGGGTACAGGTGCGGATGCTCGTGGTCGGCGCCCTCCTGGCGACGCTGGGCTACACCGCCGGCCATTTCACGCACGAGTGGTGGGCGCCCGCCCCGGAACCGCCCACGACCGCCGCCGCGACCCAGCGGGACTGCGTGCGCAGCAACGATGGGGTGGTCCGCTGCGCGGACGCCGAACCGGAGCCGGAGCCGACCGTCTCGCTCTGGGACTTCTCCGGCCTCTGGACCTTCGAGCAGCACACCGGATCACCGTTCGAGATCACCGGATCGACGGGCGTCGCCGTGGCGGTGCTGGGCGTGTGCCTGATGCTGACCCGCCCCATGCAGCTGGCGCTCTATCCGCTCGCGGCCGTGGGCTCGATGGCGCTCTCGGCCTATGCCGGGCAGCTCATCGCGTTTCACATCCTGCGCCGGGCGGAACTCCGGAAATACGAGGTGGAATCGTTCCTCTGGTTCACGGTCGCGACCCTGGCGATCTGCGCGATCTGGAGGCTGCTGCTGGGGCAGGGACCGCTGGAACGCCTGCTGAACGTGGTGTCCTCGAAGGCGGCTGGATTGCCGGTCCGGCGTTCGCCGCTCCCGATCGTGACCGCGCTCCGCAAGCTCGCACCGGGCCAGTGATCCCTGCGCCCGCTCGCGGACGGTGATCACCGAAGGACTCCCTACGCACCACGCCCCAGATGCTGCAGATTCACGGACCGAGGCGCCGACCCTGCCACGCTGGAACGGACACGAATCATCCGGATCCGGTATCACTCGATCAGGTAGACCGTCGCCTCATCGGAACGGCGACCAGCCTCGTCCGGCTGCAGGGGCAGGACCGGCGACGGCGAGACGACTTCCTCCACGATGTCCGCCTCCGAGGCGCGAGGCCGCGT
>JBQCJS010000480.1:0-4027 GCA_051952485.1 Thermomicrobiales bacterium
GACCGTGAAGGACATCCCGGAGATCGTGGAGCACCTGAGGGGCGGCCCGGTGGTGGAGCGCCTGGTCGTCAGCGCCACCGCGCCGGAAGAGCAGGTGCGACGGGGCTTCTACGAACGCCTTATCGCGATCGACGGCGGCCTCGAGCCCGGCCCGACCGACGAGCTGGCGGTCGAATCCGGCCTGGATGCGGCGTTCGTGGCCGAGCAGTTGCGTCGGGGATTCATGGCGCGAAAGCCGGATGCCGATGGCGTGGAACGCTGCACCGCCACCAAGAAGGCGCTCGATCGCTACCGCCTGCGCTGAGCGTACCCTCCGCGGTTGGACACCCCGGTCGTCCCCGCCGGCCAATCCGTGGTATACACGCGCAACGTTTCGAGCGGCGCATCCTTCGGGTGCGCCCGCATCGTGCCGATGCCATCAAGAACGGACTTCCGTGAGCACGACAGCGCCGTCACCGACTCCACACGAACCGGAGGGTTCCCCGTCGCGTTCGCGGCGGGTTGTCGCCCTCCTGCGCAAGGTGCCCGCCGCGTCGTGGTCCGCACGCGCGTGGGCGATCGCCGCCGCCTTGGCGGTTGTGCTGCTCGTGGTCTCCCTCTTCTCGAATCGCGGGTTCCTTGGCTGGGGTCTCGTGGTGCTCGTCGGGGTGATGATCTTCCCGCGATCGCACGCGAAGTCGTTCGTGGCGGCGGTCATCCCCTATGCGGCGCTCTGGTTCATCTTCACGCTGCTCCGCTCCTTCGCCGACGAAACCCTGTGGGCCAGGAAGGTGAACCTGAAGGTCTCCGAACTGGAACGGTGGCTCTTTGGCGGCGAGCTCCCGTCCATCCGGCTGCAGGATGCCCTCTACACACCGGGCCACATCCATGTCTGGGACTACTACTTCGTCTTCATCCACTGGTCCTATTTCCTCGTGCCGCACGCGGTCGCCCTCTGGCTGTGGTGGCGGCACCCGGATCGCTTCTGGCGGTTCCTGCTCGCGCTGACGATCCTGCTCTCGCTCGGGCTCGGCCTCTACTTCGGTATTCCCAGCAATCCCCCCTGGATGGCGCCGGAGTCCGTCAACACGCCCAGCGCCCCAGTGGTCCTACGGATCATGGAGCCGATCGCGAAGCAACTGGGCGGCGGCCTCTACCAGGCCGGCTACAAGACCGTCGGCGAGTCGAACCCGATCGCGGCGATGCCATCGATCCACTTCGCCGTGACCTTCCTGCTCTTCTGGCCGATGCGGCTGCAGGGCAAGCGGTGGGCCCTCATCTTCTTCGTCTATGCGATGTCGATGGGGTTCGGGCTGGTGTATCTGGGTGAGCATTATGTCGTGGACGTGACGATGGGCGGCATTATCGCCACCATCGGCTGGTTCGCCGCCGGGGCGATCCTGCGCCGGGTCGACGCCCGCCGGCACGCCTCATCGCGAAACCCGGAAGCCGCGAAGGTCGTGCCCGAGCCGGAACCGGGAAAGCCGGCGCCTGCCCGGGCGCTGCCCACCTGACAATCGCGGCCAGCGCCGCGGTGGCGCACCGGGCCGTCAGGCTCCGGACGGCGCCCCCATCGCGACCAGCCACCTGGCGAAGACCGGATTCAGCCGCTCGTAGTACGGAAGCATCGCCGGCAGGTCCAGCAGGTCGCGATACATGAGGGCATCGCGGATGTCATCCGCCAGCGACGGCGGCGTGCCTGCGTCCCGGGCGAACCATGCATCGAGCACGCGGCTCCAGCAGGCGCTGAACCGCTGGATGGTGCCCTGGAGTTGCTCCTGCGGCATGCCCACGAGCCGTTTCGGCGGCCACTCCCCGAGGCGCGGCGGCGGCCAGCTCTCCGGATCGAATCCGGGGAACTCCCCGACGCCGATCGGGTCCCGCGTCGCCCAGTCGATCGCCACCACACGCGGCGGCGCGTACAGGCCGCGTTGCCCGAGGCCGTCGAGCGCGAGGACGGGCATCGGCATCGCGATGGCGCGGGCATACGCTGCGGAAGGGACCGGGTAGCGTGCCAGCGAGCCGGGATGGTGGGGAGGATTCTGCGAGGCGAATCCCGTCGCCTTCTCCATCAGCTCGTCCATCAGGCCGGTGCGGTCCTCCGGCTCCTCGCCGCCGAACGGATCGGCGGAGATCGTGGCCGGAACGAAGCGGATGCGCACGGTCTCGCCACCGGCGGCCAGGATCTCGACGACCTCGGCCTCACCGGCCTCCGGATCGTCCGCATACCCTTGGGAGACCACGCTCCAGCTTCCCGATGCGCCGAACGTGGCGGTCAGGAACGCCACCTGCTCGTCGGCGGAATCGACCCACACCCGGACCTCGTCACCCTGCCTGTACGTGGATTCGCTCACGATACCGCCTCCCCGATTTCCCGTGTGTGCGCCTGCTGGACTGCGCGGTTGGCGTCGCCGAGTTCCCGCAGGTAGGCCAGCCGCGCGAGGAATGCGTCGAGATCCGGGATGTCGCGCCGGGTCTGCATGGGAGAGGTCAGGCGCACGAAGCCGCCCTCCGGGTCGTACTCCAGCCAGAACCAGTGCCGGGACGGATTGGCAATCGTTCGCAGCTTCTCGATCGCGAACTGGGGGTCGAGCGCCATCCGCAGGTCTGGCCGGGTGCTGTCGAACTCGCTGGTCGGATCGGGACTGTCGCGATGGGCGATGGAGCGATAGCGCCAGCGGGTCCCGCCGGCGGCATCGATCAGGTCGATCTGGAAGACGCGGCCCGCTCCGCCTTCGGCGCCGGTCACGCGGGCCTGGGCGATGGTGCCGGCGTAGCGGCCCTCGATCGTTGCCTCGTCCACGTCCACGGTGCCGTCGATCGCCTCGGCCAGGGGGGTCAGCGTCGCCTCCATGTCGGCCTTCGCCCGCCGGTTGAAGAAGACGGCGAGGTACGCCGTGCCAACGACCGCCACGAACACGATCGCGCACATCACGAGCCCGGTCGCAAGATAGGGATTCACGCGGCTCCTCTGGTGAACTGGGGAGGGAATCGGCCGCCAGCGAGCGACCGCTGCATGCCCAAGCCTACCAAGGCCTCCCCGATTCCTCCAGCGCCAAGGTGAGAGGAGAGAGACGTGAGGAGCAGGAACCAAGTAGTGAGCCCTTCGCAACCCGATTGGCAAGCCTTGTCACCGACGTCCTCTTTCCTCTCTTCTCCTTTCCTCATTGCTCCCTTCTCTCCTCCGGCGGCGGCCATGCTACTATCCCATCGGAATCACGCGCCTGCGCGTCCCCTTCGAGCGCGGCCGCCCGCGCATCCCCGTTCCCGATCGAGTCATAGCAGCGGAGAAGTCCCCGGATGGCTGTCGAGCCCCTGATCTTCGAGTTGAGCAAGCCTGGTCGCCGCGCGATCGCCTTCCCGGCCGCCGATGTGCCCGAAACCGACCTCCCGGCGGACCTCCAGCGCGAGTCGCTGGCCTGGCCGGAAGTGAGCGAGATCGACGTCATCCGCCACTTCACCCGGCTCAGCCAGAAGAACCACGCCATCGACATCAACATGTATCCGCTCGGGTCGTGCACGATGAAGTACAACCCGAAGATCAACGAGGCCGTCGCCCGCCTCCCGGGTTTCGCGCGCCTGCACCCCTACCAGCCCGAGAGCACCGTCCAGGGCGCCCTGGAGCTGATGTACGAGCTTCAGCAGATGCTGGGGGAGATCTCGGGATTCGACGACGTCACGCTCCAGCCGGCGGCCGGCGCTCACGGCGAGTTGACGGGCTGCCTCATCATCCGCGCCTATCACCAGGAGCGCGGTGACACCGCCCGCACGAAGATCCTGGTGCCGGATTCCGCCCATGGCACCAACCCGGCAACCGCCGTGATGGCCGGCTTCCAGGTCGTGACGGTGCCCTCCGACGAGCGCGGCAACGTCGACATCGAGAAGCTGGCGGCTCTCGTCGGGCCGGACACCGCCGGCCTGATGATCACGAACCCGAATACCCTCGGCCTCTGGGACGAGAACATCCAGGATGTGGTCAAGGTCGTCCATGAGGCGGGCGGGCTCGTCTAAACGACGGCGCCAACTTCAACGCGATCCTCGGCATGGT
>JBQCJS010000481.1:0-2057 GCA_051952485.1 Thermomicrobiales bacterium
AGGTGCCGATGCGGCGCGCCACGGTCCCACGGCACGCGGGACTTGGCCGCTTCCGCATCTCCGTAGATCCGTTCGAACCATTCGGCGCGTTCACGATCCATGTCCGAACCTCCACCATGCCAGCAGGGGCGGACGCCCCATCACAAGACGCCCGCCCCTGCCCACCGTCATGCGACGCCACTAGCGAACAGCGACCTGCACCTCGTCCCCGACGACGCGGACCTCGTATTTCTCGACAGCCACGACAACCGGGAACGAGGCCGGCTCGCCGGTGCGGATGTTGAACGCGCCACCGTGGAGCGGGCATTCGATCTCGTCACCCACGATCTCGCCATCGGCGAGGGAGGCCTCCTCATGCGTGCAGATGTCGTTCAGCGCGTGCAGCTCGCCATCGAGGTTGATGAGCACGACCGGCTCATCGTCCACCTCGACGTACATCAGCTCTCCGGGTTCCAGATAGCCGTTCTTCGCAACGGTCACGAAATGCTTCGCCATAACGTCCGATTCAGTCCTTTCCCCGTCCCGGCGTCCGCATCCGGGCCGACAGGGTTTCGCATCCAGCAACTGCACGCACCGGCCGGTCTACACGCCGTCGAACTCGGCCTGGACGTGATCGACCCCGTAGAGGCCGGCCTTCAGCACCTTGAGGCCAAGCAACGCGCACTTGATCCGCGCCGGACTGATGGGAATGCCGATCTCGTCCAGCAGCTCGTCCTTGCCGATCGCCTTCACCTCGTCGAGCGTCCTGCCTTCCACCATCTCCGTGAGGATCGACGCCGACGCCTGGCTGACGGCGCACCCACGCCCGCTGAACTTGATGTCGGCAATGCGATCGCCAGTCACGCGCACATCGATCCGCACCTCATCGCCGCAGAGGGGGTTCACGTCCTCGTAGGAGAAGTCCGCCGGATCGAGCGTGCCCCGGTTCTTGGGGTGGTGATAGTGCTCGAGGATGATTTCCCGATAGATGCTGTCGGCGCCCGCATCGGAGCTATTGCCACTGCCGAATCCCATGCCTGTCTCACCCGTTTCCCTAAGCGCAACACGACACCATGTCGAATGCTTCCCATCGACCTTCCAGAACGGTCAATGGGCCAGACCAGCAGGCACTACGGAGCCTCAACCGCCTCGGACTGGGGGACGGCCCGCTGGTCGAAGCCGGTCCAGGCACCACCCCCGCCCATCGTCCGCGAGGCGTGATGCAGGCCCTCCACCAGCCGGTCGACATCGTCGCGGTCATTGTAGAGGTAGAAGCTGGCCCGGGTTGTCGCCATCACGTCGAGTGCCCGCATCACCGGCTGCGCGCAATGGTGTCCGGCGCGGACGGCGATGTTCTGCTCGTCCAGCAGGCTCGCCACATCGTGCGGATGAATGTCGCCCAGGCCGAAGGAGATGACGCCGGACCGGTGATCCATCTCCGTAGGTCCGTAGATCGTCACTCCCGGCACCTCGGCGAGGCGCGCGAGCGCATACGTGCCGATCTCCCGTTCATGCGCCCAGACAGCCTTCATGCCCAGCGCTTCCAGGTAGTCGATCGCCGTCGTCAGCGCGATCGCGTCCCCGACCGAGGGGGTGCCCGCCTCGAACCTGGCCGGGACATCGGCCCAGGTCGTGTGCGTCAGCTCCACCTTGCGGATCATGCTGCCGCCCCCCTGATAGGGCGGCATCGCGTCGAGCAGCGCCCGCTTGCCGTAGAGGATGCCAGAACCCATCGGCCCCAGCATCTTGTGCCCGGAGAAGGCGAGGAAGTCGCAGTCGAGGTCCTGCACGTCGACCGGCATGTGCGGCACGCTCTGCGCGCCATCAAGCACGACCACGGCCCCGGCGGCGTGGGCCTCCGCGACCAGCTCCTTCACCGGATTGACCGTCACCAGGGCGTTGCCGACGTGCGTGAGGGCAAGCACCTTCGGACCCTGCGCCATCAGCGCGGAGAACGCGGTGCGGTCGAGCAATCCCTCCGGCGTCATCGGCACCCAGGCGATGCGGGCGCCGGTCTGCTCCGCGACCAGCTGCCACGGGATGATGTTGCTGTGATGCTCCATCTCGGTGTAGACGAT
>JBQCJS010000482.1:0-3894 GCA_051952485.1 Thermomicrobiales bacterium
GAGGGCCGCGCCCCTACCCACTCGCTCCCGTCCGGCGACCCCCCCCTGCCCGCGTATCGCGTCCCGAAGCACGTTGCCATCATCATGGATGCCAACGGCCGCTGGGCGACGCGCCAGGGCCTCTCCCGCCTCGAAGGGCCCAAGCATGGCACCGAGAACATCCGGGCCATCGTCCGTGCCGCGGGCGAGCTGGGCATCAAGTACCTCACCCTCTGGGCCTTCTCGACGGAGAACTGGCGTCGCCCGAAGGAGGAGGTCGATGGCCTGTTGGCCATCCTCGCCCACGCCATCGAGTCCGAGACCGAGGAACTGAACCGGCAAGGGGCGCAGCTCCGGCACATCGGCGACCTCGATGCCCTCGATCCGGACCTCCAGCGCTCCATTCGGGACGCCATCGCCCTGACCAGCGGCAACACCGGGATCATCCTCACCCTCGCCTTCAACTATGGCGGCCGGCACGAGTTGCTTCATGCGGTGCGCAAGGTCGTCGCCGATGGACTGGCACCCGACGACATCACCGAGGAGACGTTCGCCGAGCGCCTCTTCACGCGTGACATGCCGGACGTGGATCTCATCATCCGCACCTCCGGCGAGTTCAGGATGTCGAACTTCCTGCTGTGGCAAGGCGCCTTCGCCGAGTTCTTCTTCTCCCCCAAGCTCTGGCCGGACTTCGGCCCGGATGACTTGCGCGAGGCGATCGCCGACTACACGCAGCGGGAGCGGCGCTTCGGCGCGGTCTCCGCGCCGGCTGTCGCCGGAACACCGACATGAAGCAGCGGTCGATCTCGGCGATCGGCGTGGTGCTGGTCGGGTTGATCCCGGCGATCGTCGGCGGCCCCATCTTCGCCATCGTCTTCGGCCTTGTCTGCCTCGTCGCCCTTCACGAACTGCTGGCCATCGTCGGCATCCAGCCGCGCGACCGTATGGCCTGGATCGCCTATCTGGTCGTGGCGCTGGCCGCGGCCGTGGCCGCGTTCGGCGATGGGCATCGAACCTTTCCCATCATTGTCGCCCTCGCGATCTTCGGGCCGCTCGCACTGGGGGTCCTGGACGATGCGGAGGATTCGCCGGACCTGATCGGTCGCTGGGCACGGATCAGCGCCGCCACGCTCTATCTCGCCCTGCCCGCCTTCGCCGCCATCTCCCTGCGTGCATCCGAGGGATTCTCGGAACGCGCCTGGCTCGATTCCCTGAGCGAGGCGCTGAGTTTCACGAATACGCCCACCAGCAAGGGACTCGGCTGGCTGCTGCTGGCCATCCTCGTCACCTGGCTCTCGGATACCGCCGCCTACCTGGTCGGGCGCAGCATCGGCAAGACGCCACTCCTGCCCCGCGTCAGTCCGAAGAAGACGGTCGAGGGCGCCATCGGTGGGATCGTCGCGGCGGGCCTGACCGGCCTGATCTGCACGCTCGCGTTCGGCCTGCATGTCCATCCCCTCACCGGCCTGCTCGTCGGTGTCGTCCTGGGCGTCGTCGGCATCCTCGGCGATCTCTGCGAATCCCTCCTCAAGCGCCGCGCCGGCATCAAGGACAGCGGCACGCTGATCCCCGGTCATGGTGGATTCCTGGATCGAATCGACGCGATGATCTTCGTCATCGTCACCACATGGCTCCTGTTGCCATTCCTGCCATAGTGGCACCGGAGAATCCCGCCGTGACTGCCTCCCATTCGCCCATCCGCATCGCCCTGCTCGGCTCGACCGGCTCCATTGGCACACAGACCCTCGCCGTGGTCGACCACCATCCCGGGCGCTTCGAGGTCGTCGCCCTCGCCGCCGGAACCCGGCATGACCTCCTCGCCGAGCAGGTGCGCCGCTACCGCCCCCGGATCGTCGTTGCCAGGGACGCGACGACCATAGCCGGACACGACGTCCTCCCGAGCCCGGAAGGTCTCGTGACGGCCGCAACCCATCCGGATGTCGACATCGTGGTGATCGCGACCTCCGGCCATGCGGCGATCCCGGCGGTGATGGCGGCGATCGTGGCCGGGAAGACCATCGCCATCGCCAACAAGGAGACGCTCGTCTGTGCGGGTGAGCTGATCATGCCGCTGGCGCGTGAGCACGGGGTCGAGATCCGCACGGTCGACAGCGAGCACAGCGCCATCTGGCAATCGCTCGGCGCCCACGACGCGCGCGAGGCGGACCGGCTGCTGCTTACCGCCTCCGGTGGGCCGTTCCGCACGACACCGCTGAGGGAACTGGCGAATGCCACGGTCCAGCAGGCGCTCGCCCACCCGAACTTCGCGATGGGCGGCAAGCTGACCATCGACAGCGCCACGATGATGAACAAGGGGCTGGAAGTCATCGAGGCGCGGTGGCTCTTCGATGTTCCCTTCGAACGGATCGAGGTGGTGATCCATCCGCAACAGATCATCCACTCCATGGTGGAGTTCCCGGATGGCAGCGTGATCGCGCAACTGGGCACGCCGGACATGCGGCTGCCGATCCAGTACGCCCTCACCTACCCGGATCACATCACCTCACCGGGCACTCGGCTCGACTTCACGTCGCTGGCCGCGCTGACCTTCGAGGCACCCGACCTCGACAAGTTCCCGTCCCTCCGCATCGCCCGCGAAGCCGGGATCGCCGGAGCGACTTATCCGACCGTCCTCAGCGCCGCGGACGAGGTGGCGGTGGACGCCTTCATGCAGGGCAAGCTGACCTTCCTCGGCATTCCGAGGCTCGTGGAAACGGTGCTCGCCCAGCACGATCCCCAGCCGGTCCGCGACCTCCAGGCCGTGCTCGATGCGGACCGCTGGGCGCGTGAAGAAGCGAAGCGCCTCCTTACCGCTCGCGCCTGAGTCCCACTCGCCCGGACCATCGTCCGGACCCACGGTGCGCCGATCAGGCGTCTGCGCGGATCAATCCCAACCGCCTGAGCGCCTCGAGCTGCCCGGTCCGGAGGTCGACTGCCATGGTCGCCACCAGTACCCGTTCGATCCCAGCAGCGACCAACGCTTCCGCGCACGCCCCAAGGGTCGAGCCGGTGGTCCGCACGTCGTCGATGAGGACGTACCGGGCGTCCGCCGCTGGCGGAGCGTCGCCGAAGAAGGCAAAGGCGTGAGCGACATTCCGCCGGCGGTCGTCGGCGCCCAGGGTCATCTGGGCGGTGGTGTGCCGCGTGCGCTGTATCATCGGAGTCACCGGAACGCCAAGCGCCCCGGAGATCGACCGGGCGAGGAGCTCCGACTGGTTGTACCCGCGTTCTCGCTGCTTGCGGGGATGCAGCGGTACCGGGATCAATGCTGCGATCGGGTCCGGCCCGAGCGATCGCACCGCCTCCACGAGTTCCTGGCCGAGATGGTCTGCCCTGGCCCGTTCGTTCTCGTACTTCAGGCGCCTGATCGCCGATCCCACCCATCCGGCATACGGATAGGGAGAGACGGCCCGTTCGATAGCCGGATGAAGGTCGCGGCAGGCGCACGATCCCGCGATGCGGGGAACACCGCAGCGGATGCATCCATGCCCGAGCAGCGGCTGGACCGTCTCGCGGCAGGAGTCGCACAGCCAGCTGCCCCGTCGGTCGCAGCCCGCACATTGCTTCGGAAAGACAACATCGACCAACGACTCGCCGAAGCGCCGGTAGCGTTTCATCTCCGTTTCCTCTCCCACTCCCGGAGTTGCGCATGATCTCGTCGTCCGCAGATCGCTCCCATTCGCCGCAGGATACCGCGCCCGACCACAGGGTGTTCGGCGAAGCCGATGTCCAGACGCTTCTCTATGGCGTCGATCCAACACCCGGCATCGTCGCGGCCGAGTTTCGGCCGCCCAATCGGGTCATCCTCTACCAGCGCGACCTGGAGTCGGGTGCCACGCGGCCCATCGAGCGCCAGTTCCGCCCCTGGTTGATCGCGACCGATGCAACCCGATGGGAGGGGTTCCGGCCCGGTCC
>JBQCJS010000483.1:0-2344 GCA_051952485.1 Thermomicrobiales bacterium
ACGCGATGTCGGCCAGGAAGAGCAGGAGGGCGGCCATGATGGGCCATTGCCAGAGCGGCTGGATCGCTCCGGTCACGCCACCCGCGCCGGGAGGCGCCACGAAGATCGCGTCGCCCGGTGCCGTGTCAAGCGAGAGGACGGTTCCGCCCGTGCGGGCTGCGATTGCCCGCAGCAGGTCGTCTCCCGAGGTCGACACCAGCCACTCGGGGGAGGGGCCGAGCGCGGTCGCGAGGGTCGTGTCGCCGCCGGGCAGCACGACCGCGTAGGCGCCGGGCGAGGCGTCCGCGATGCGGCCCTCGTAGAGTCCCACGCCCGACGGGATCAAGGTCGTCGTGACCGTGCTGCCATCCGGCTTGAGGACGGAGATCGTCGCGTTCGTGTAGTCCGGCGCCGCGCCCGATCCCATTGCGGTGGTATCGAGCATGATGACGCCATCCCCGCCGTCCCGGGCGATCGCGAGGTGCGGGCGCTGGTTGTCCGGGTCGGGAAGGGTCCAGCGCAGCGTATTTCCCCAGAAGGAGGCATAGTCGCTCCACCCCGCCCACGCGGCGGCGAGATCGCTCCCGTCATCGCCAGTGAAGGCCACCACCCGACCCAGGCCCAGCTGCCACTTCGTCAGCAGGGGATCGCCGCGATCGCTCGTGAGGACCACCTGCGCTTCCGGACGGGCGGCCGCGAAGTCGTACCCATCCACGGAGGGAATCGAGGATGGGGCGATCCCGTCAAGGATCGTGCTGGGCTGTTGCTGGATCGGCGTGAACGCCCCGCGGATCACGGATTGACTGCCGACGCTCTGCGCCTCCTGGAACGTGATGTTCGGAATCTCCTCGGGCTTCGCCGCGAAGTGGTAGCGGCCGCCTCCGGTCCTGGCCAGCGATTGCAGGAGGTCGAGGTCGGCATCGGCGCCGAGGGCGACGGCGGAGAGGGTGATGCGATCATCGCCGGTGTCCTTGACGAGGCGTTCGTAGGAGTCCTTCGTGCCGGTCTGGGAGCGACCATCGGAGAGCAGGATGATGTGGCGGACATCGGCGTCCACATTGCGCAGCGAATCGTAGGCGAGCCGCAGGGCGGGGTAGATCTCGGTACCGCCGTTCGCGCTCAGCGAGTCGACCGCCGCCGCGATCCGTTGCTGGTCCCCGCTGCCGGTGAGCGTCGTCATCGGCAGGGCCCAGGACGGCTCGTCGTTGAAGGCGATCACGCCGATCTGGTCGCCGGTCGCAAGCGCGCTGGCGGCCGTCAGCACGCCCTGCTTGGCGAGATCGATCTTCGATGCCCCTCCGGAGCCGGGATCGTAGTTCATCGAGCCGGAGGTATCCATCACGATCATCAGGGCGACCTTCGGGCGCTGCCGGCCATCGAGCACCTTGACCGTGACGGGCAGGGCCTGTTCGAGTGTGGTCCCCGCATAGGAACCGGGTCCGAAACTCGCCGTGCCGCCGATGGCGATCAGGCCCCCGCCGTTCCGTGTGTTCGCCACCAGCGCCTGTTGCTGTTCCTGCCCCAGCGTCCAGGCGGGAACGTTATCGAGGACGACGGCCTGCCAGGCGGAGAGCTCGGCCGTGGTGGAAGGGACGGCATCCGGGGTGACGACCTGCACATCAGCCCCTTCACCCTGGAGCGCCGTCTGGATGCGCGAGGTGTCGGAGCCCTCCGGAGCGACGAGCAGCACACGCGGCCGTTCCCGGACCACGACACCGAACGCCTGGACGTCGTTCTCGGCGATCCGGTCGATCTCCGATGATCCCGTAACCTGGACCTGCACGGCATGGAAACCCGGCGCCAGGTCGTCCAGGGTGAAGGTCCAGGTGGTGCTGCCGGGTGAGAGGGTCAGCTGCTGGGTGGAGGTCACTTGGCCATCGACCGCGATGGTCACCGTCACCGCGCCCCCGGCGCCCACCGCGAGGGTGGCTTGCAGGGGGAGGGCATCGCCGGTCCAGATCGCGGCCGGCCCGGTGAGTGCGTCCAGCCGCAGGTCGGCCGGGTCGACGCCCTGCAGGGGCAGGACATCGATCGCCACGCCGTCGGAGGCCGCCTGGTCGGCCTGTTCGAGCGCGTTCCCGGCGTTCTCGGCACCATCGGAGGCGAGGACGATGCGCCGGGCCTCCCCGACCGGCAGGGAGCGCGCGAGGGCGAGGGCGGACGACATGTCGGTCGTCGTCGTGTCGATCGCGGTCGAGTCGGTCCAGCCGTCTCCCAGGTTCGTGGCGGGACCCGGTGCGGCGAGCAGGGCCGGATCGCCGCCGAACCCGACGATCGCTACCCCCTGATCGGCCCCGGCTCCGGAGATGGCGTTCACCACCCACTGGTTCGCGCTGTCCTGCACGGCCCCGCGCACGCTGTCGGA
>JBQCJS010000484.1:0-11439 GCA_051952485.1 Thermomicrobiales bacterium
TACTGCGAGCTCAGGTCGCTGATCACGACACCAGTCGACTCATTCTCGGCGTGGATGAACTTGCCGTTGCCGATGTAGATGCCGACATGCGACAAGCCCCACGTGTACGTGTTCTGGAAGAAGACCAGGTCGCCCGGCTGCAGCGATCCGCGATCGACCGGCGTGCCGGCCGAGATCTGCGTCCAGAGGCCGTACCAGATGTTCTGGCCGGTCACGTTGTAGACCACCCAGTAGGTGAAGCCGGAGCAGTCGAAGGAGGCCGGGCCGTGGGTCGCCGCCACGTAGGGATACCCGAGGTAGCCCATCGCGAAGGAGACCAGCGCGTTGCCCGTGGCCGATCCGCCGCCGGAGCCGCTGCCCGGCGAGGTTGCCGTCGCGGTGGGCGTGGTGCCCGGGTTGGCGGAACCACCGCGCTTGCTGAGCGCATCACTCGTCTTCACAAGGTAGTCGCCGTGAATCCAGCCATTCAGCCCGTCGTAGCTGATCGGGTAGAACCCGTTGCTCGGCGTGCCGGTGACGAGGACCACGATGCCGATCTCGACGCTCATTGCCACCGAGCCGGTCATCGACGGCGAGTAGCGCAGGTTCACGACGGCCTGGGTCTTGGCGTGGTCGCCGTTGGCGAGGCCGCTGCCGGAACCGCCGCCCGGCGTCGTGGTCGCTGTGGCCGTCGGCGTTGTGCCGCTGCCCCCGCCGCCAAGCGTCAGGAACTGGCTGGAGACGAAGCCGTTCTGGCCACCGCAGATCACCGGCTGCCAGCCGTTGTTGGCCGTGCCACGCAGCGAGACCGTGGACCCTTCGGCCAGGATCGTGATCGGGTTGCCACTCGGGGCACTAGCGCGGCAGTAGACGCCGTCGCCGCCCGTGTTGCTCACGGTCGCCGTGCCCGTCGCGCCGGACCCGCTGCCGGGCGTGCTCGTCGCGGTGGCCGTCGGGGTCGCGGTCGCGCCCGTGCCGCCGCCGGACGTTGCCGACGTGAGGGAAGCGAGGATGAAGCCGTTCTGGCCGCCGCAGATCACGGCCTGCCAGCCGTTCGTGGAGCCACTGCGCGTCTGGACGGTGCCACCCTCCGCGACCACCGTGATGACGCCGTAGTTGGTGCCCGCGCCGGTGCGGCAGTTCACGCCGCCGCCGGAGCCGGTGACCTTGACGTACCCGGTGCCCGTGGAGCCACCCGGGGCCGTCGTGGCCGTCGCCGTCTTGGTGGCGGTCGCGGTCGCGGTTGCCGTCTTCGTGGCCGTGCCGCCGGTGACCGCGCCGAGATACTGCGAGGAGATGTAGCCGTTCTGGCCGCCGCAGGTGACCGGGGTCCACCCGCCGCTGCTCGCGCCGCGAACGGTGACGGAGGTGCCTTCGGAGACGACCATGATGACAGATGCGCTGGTGCTGGCGGCGGTGCGGCAGCGAACGCCGTCGCCACCCGTTCCGGTCACGGACGCGGTGCCCGAGCCCGCCGTGGATTCACTCCCCGAAACCGTGCTGACGGCGATGTACTGGGAGTAGATGTAGCCGTTCTGGCCACCGCAGGTGACCGGGGTCCAGCCATTCGCGGCCTGGCCACGGACGGTGAGCGCCGTGCCTTCGGAGACGACCGTGATGACGCCGTAGCCCGTGCCCGCGCCGGTGCGGCAATTGACGCCGCCCCCGCCGGTCCCGGAGACGGTCAGGCGACCGCCCTGGTTGATCTGGTCGTCGGAGGCGCCACCCGTGTAGAGGTAGTTGATGTCGCCGTAGCCGAGCTGGCCGCCGCAGGAGATCTGGAGCCAGCCAGGGGTCGATGTGTCGAACACCTGGACGACCGTGCCCTCCGCGAGGACGACGATGGTAGCGGCGCCGGGATCGGCCGACACCCGGCAGCGGATACCTTCGCCGTTCGTCCCGGTGACGGTGGCGGACCCGATGGCCTTGGAGAGGTCCGGCCCACCTGGGGTGACCGTCTCTGTTGCCACCGGGGTCCCGGACACCTCGGCCGGCGTCTCGGTGGTGACGACCGGCGTTCCAGCGGCGTCGGCCGGCGTCTCGGTCGAGACAGTGGTCTCGGTGACCTCCGGGGTGGACGTCGTGGTGGAGGCGTCGGTGCTGCCCGGCGTCGCCGCGGCATCGGTCGGCACCTCGGTGGTGGCGCCTTCGACGGTCTCCGTGGCAGCCGGGGTGCCGGCGGCATCGTCCGACGTGGTCTCCGTGGCCTCGACCGCAGGGGTCTCGGTCACGTCAGCAGCCGAGTCGGCGGTGACGGTGCCGATGGGCACGACAACATTCGTCGGAACTTCGGTGACAGCTGTCGCGTCGACCGTCTCGGCCTCGGTCGGCACGAGGGTTTCGGCCGGAGCCTCCGTGACCGGAGCTTCGGTGACGATCTCCGTCGGGGCGATCGTCTCGACCGGGACCTCGGTGACGGGCACTTCGGTAACGGGCACTTCGGTCACAGGAACTTCCGTGACCGGGACCTCGGTCGGGACGAGGGTCTCGACAGGAGCCTCGGTGACGGCCGGGGCCGCCTCGCTGTCGAGCAGGATGAAGTAGGCGTTGACGTAGCCGCCGCCCGCGCCGTAGTTGACGAGGTAGTAGGGGGTGTCGCCATTCCAGAACTTCTGGGACGTCACCTCGACCCGCTCGCCTTCCCACAGGCGACCGAGCACCTGGGCATCCGGACTCGCGGCCGCGCGCACGGCGAGGCCCTCGCCCGGAAGACCGCCGACGTCGTAGTTGTTGACAACAACGCCGTAGTCGATCGGCTGCGCCCAGGCCGGTGCCTGGACAGCGGGCGCCTCGGTAGCTTCGGTTGTGGTGGTGGTGTCGGTGGTTGCACCGGAATCGGTGCCAGTGGTGGTATCGGTTCCCGCGTCGGGAGTTCCGAGATCGGCGGCCTGTCCGCCTTCCTGGGCCGTTGCCAGGGTCGGTGCGATCGTCGACAGCATGAGCAACGCCGCGACCGCGATGAAGAGTCCACGGTGGACTCGCGACAGGAGTGTTGACACCCCTTCCCCCTCCTCGTGTGATTCCAAGGCCAAGCAGCCCCTCGGCCTATGGTCAAGTCCGGGCGATGCCTCGGGTGAAGCACCATGGCAGGCGGCAGTCGGGAGAAAGCTCTCCCGGTGCGGTCACCCCCGGAGCGTGCGAAGGCCATCTCCTTCGCTGTCCCTGACGCCATTGTCAGCTGGAGTCCGACGAAGCCACTGGAAGCCGTCCAGGTGATCGGGCGGAAGCGGTGGGGATTCATGCCCCCACGATTGGCGATCCTGCGCCAGCCATGCGCGGTATCGCGGTGCCCCAAGACCCGACTGTCCTGCTTCCTGTGCTCGCCGAGGCGGAGATCCAGGGTTGGAGGAACGCTGTGCATCACGATGATCCGAACGAACTTCCGGCGGCCCCAATGCCGTCGGACATTCGATTTCGGACCCCAGGAACGCGTCCTTCCAGCGTGCTGAATCCCGAGTTCGCCTGCGATTCCGGTGTGCTATCCAGCCATGTCCTTCACACCGAAGCCCATCGCACTCACGGGACTGTCCGGACCGTAGCAAAGCGGCTTCGGGCGTGTCAAGCAGGGGCCCTCGCCAGGTGATGGCTCGCTCGGGCCGAAAAGCGGCCTTTCTGGACTCGTTGTCCACGCCGTTTCACGCGGCTCCCCGAAGCGTGGCGGATGTGGCGCTCCGGCGGTGACTGGACGACAAGTCAAGCCGGGCGAGCGGGTGCGAGCGGCGGAAACGCCCGGTGCGACGGGCGAACGCTTCCCCGATGGCGCCGCTGCCGTGACGAGCCGGCACGCCGACCGTCCCCGATTCCGAACGTACATCCCCGATGAAATGTGGATAACTGGCTGCAGCGACATCCGGGCACAGAATGCAAGATGGAGTTCCGGCATGGATGCACGAGTTTGTGAGTCGATCCCGCGAAACCTCCGCGAGAAGATGCCATGTGTGAGGATGATCAACTTGTGTGTTCCGCGCAGCGAGGAGGGGGAGGGTCCCGGCGGGGACCCTCCCCCTCCTCGCTGCAGGCTGGCTTCCGGGCGTGCCCGGCGGATTGCCCGATTGCTCAGTGATCGAGCTGATCCCGGTTCCCGGTCCGGCGGCGCAGGCGGCTACCAAGCCCCAGCGTGGCCTCAGATTCCGCGTCGCGGCGTTGCGACGTGGCGACATCGAGTTCTTCCTGGATCTGCTCGAGCCGCACCCGGACGCGCTGCTCGTGGAGGTACCAGATATCCCGGTGCAACGAGGCATCGACCTGGCGCAGCTCCTCGAGCTGGGCATTGAGGTCGGTCATCTTGTAGGCGAGCTCGCGCTGGGCCTCGTTGGCCTCGTCGAGCCGCTCGTTGAGGCGCTCCAGGCGCTCCTCGGTGCTGGCCCGGACCTGCTCGAAGCGGGCATCGGTCTCCTGGCGGGCATCGTCGTGCATGTCGACCAGGAGTTCGTGGCGCTCGGTTGCCGCGGCCTGCAGGCGGGTGAGGTCCTGCCGCAGTGCCAGCTCACCGGCGCGCAGTTCATCGAGCGTGGGATCGACGTGGACGAGGCCACGCCGCGTTTCTTCCAGCGTGTCGTACAGATGGGCGAGGTCCGCGCGCAATTCGTCGATGCGCGTGTTGTAGCTCTCCGCAACATCCTTGACGTCCGAGACACGCCTCCGCGCCTCCTGGTCGACGATCTTGATCGAATCGTCGGTCCGGATGACATCACGGCGGAGGGCATCGACGTCGGAACGGACGGCTTCGATGCCGTCACGCAGGTTGTGGGTCACGGCGGTGGTGCGATCCCCGAGCGACGAGAGGTGCTCGATCATCGTCACGAGTTCGTCGTAGCGCTGCTGGTTCTGGGCGGTGTCGTCCACCTTCTTGCGGGAGGTATCGAGCAGGTCGGTGACGTGCGCCTGCAGGGAGCGGATCGGCCGCGTGCTGTCGTCGATGCGCGCTTCGAGATCCTGGATCATCTGCCGGGTGCGGTTCTCGTCGAGTGACCGCGCCTGCGCGTTCTGCTGGTATTCCTGGCGCATCTGCTCCATGGCGAGCTTGAGCTGGGCGATGGCAGAATCCTGGCTCTTGGCCGCTTCCTGCTCGCGGGTGGCGCGGGAACCCATCTCGCGGAGGGCGGCGCGCAGCTCGTCCACCTGGTTCTGGAGGGCGGCGATGCGCACTTCGTCCCGTCGCCGGTCCTCGTCCTGGCGCTGGAGATTGGCGGCGGTGAGGGTGCGCATCCCCGTGTCGGCCGAGACCGCGGGCAGCGGGGAGAGGGACTCCGGCTGCACGATCACCCCGTTGGCATCGTCGTAGTCGTCGTAGTCCGCGTCATCGATGAATGCGGGGACTGGGGGAGGCGTCGTCGTGGTTGGAGTCGACGGGGTACTCGTCGCTGTTGCGGGGAGGACCGGCGTGTCGTCCTCCTCGATCTCGACGTACTCCTCTTCCACGTAGTCCGCGTCCAGATAGCGTTCGTCCTCGGGCAGGGTGTCCTCCTCGGCGGGAGCCTGCGGTCGGGCGGTGCGGGGATTGATGCCAAAGAGGAAGGATTTCGCGCGGTTTGCCATGGGATCTCCCAGTCCACATCCACGTCCACCATGCCGAATCAGCCGATCGATCCGGGTCCGGTCGCGTGTGCCTAATTGGGGTCGTTGTCGAATGCGGCAATGGTCGCCGCCACGGATGCAGCGAGTGCATCAGGATCGTACCCGCCTTCGAGGACGGCGACGAGGTTTCCCCCGCACCATCGTACCGCCAAAGCCGCTGCCCGTGAGGCAAAGGTGGCGAAGCCCTCGCTCGTCACACGCATCCGGGCGAGGGGGTCCCGCCAGTGGGCATCGAACCCCGCGGAGACGAGCAGCAGGTCGGGCGCGAACGCCTCGATGGCCGGCAGGGCGGTGGTATCCAGGGCGTGCAGGTACCCCGCATCGCCGGTTCCGGCGGGCAACGGGATGTTGAGCGTGGTTCCCCGGCCCGGCCCCACGCCGATTTCCGCGGCACTGCCGGTGCCGGGATAGAGCGGTGATTCGTGAAGCGAGCAGAAGAAGACATTGCTCCTTCCATAGAAGGCGTCCTGGGTGCCGTTGCCGTGGTGGACATCCCAATCGAGGATGGCGATGCGCTGCCGTCCCCGCGTGATGGCGTGTTCGGCGGCGATCGCGATCGAATTGAGGAGGCAGAAGCCCATCGCATGGTCCGGCGTGGCGTGATGCCCCGGCGGGCGCCCCAGGGCGAAGGCGCGTGGGGCGGTCCCATCGAGGACGGCATCCACGGCGGCGATGGCCGCACCAGCGGCGGCGCGGGCGGTGGCGAGCGAATCGGGCAAGACGATGGTATCGCCGTCGATCCAGCCGCCGCCCCGGGCGGTCAGGGATTCCAGGCGGGCGAGGAGGGCGGGAGTGTGAACGCGGAGGATCGCCTCGTCACTGGCCGGGGCGAAGGATGGGAGCGGCCGATCGTCGAGCAGGCCATTCGCGGCGAGCGCTCGTTCGATGGCGACGATACGGCCCGGCGATTCGACGTGATCGCCGGTATCGTGCCCGGTGAAGACCGCCGGATCGCGAACGATGGCCGTGCGACGGGGTGCTCTCGACGATTCGCCGTGCATCAGGACCCAGTGGGGCGGGAGATTGGCCGCGGGGTGGCATCGGTGGAGGTGCGGGACGCGCCGGGACCGGCGAACGATTCCCGGATCGGCAGGGGCCGCGGTCCGGGCCGGAAGGGCACCACCGAGGCGCTGCCCTGGTAGGAGCGGGCGGCCCGGATGCTGGTCACGTTGTCGGGCAGCGTCTCCCGTTCGGGGAGGGCAGGCAGCCAGTCGTCCGGGTTTGTGGTGGTCCGCCGCGTGGAGGCCGAGGAGGCCCCTGCCCGCGTGCGGAACCCGATCTTGCCGCTCCAGTCGTACCAGAGCGCGCCGACGATCGGCAGGCAGAGGACGACGAGCGCCCACGCGACCTTGTTGTCGCCGCGAACGCGGGGGCGGCGAACGAGGTCCTTCATGGCGAGGTACATGAGGCTGTACTGGACGAAACCGCCCAGCACGATGAGGACGATGACGGCAGTTCGCACAGACGATCCTTCGATGTGCGAGCGGGAGCCGTGACGAGCTTGCTCCTGCGGGAACGGGCGTTGCCAGCGGGCAACGGGAAACAAGTGTACGGGTTTTCGCGCGGTTTCGCGATTGTACGTGCGGTCCCGTCGGCGCGTGGGTCCTCGCGGACTACGGAGCCTTCGCAAGGAACGTGCTCACGACATACCCGGCGTCGCCCGTCGCGACGACGGTGACCGGATACCAGGTGTAGCCGCCTGCCTCGACGGCATCGCCGGTGACCGTGAGCTGGGTGTCCTTCGCCAGCTCGACCACGATCTGGCCGGTCGGGGAGGGCTCGGAACGCAGGTTGATCTCCGAATCGGTGGTGACGACGGTGTCGCCGGCGACGACATCCAGCGCCACCGGCGTGCCGGCCGGGGACGTCGACGCGGTTGTCCCGGTGGCGGCGCTTCCGGAGAGCGAGACGTAGCGCGGCGCATCGGCGACGACCGAGGGGGCGACGCGGGCGAGGGTGCCGGGCGAGTACGGCTTCAGCTGGAAGGCCGCCCACCCCTCGCGGGTCGCGCCGGGGACCAGGCGGCGGGCGACATCGGGCGCCGGCGCATTCAGGGCCATCACGTTGTCCCAGACCTCGCCATCGGTGTCGCAGAGCATCAGCGCGTTCGGCGAGAAGTTCGCCGGACGCGCCGAGAGGTTGGTGACGCGCAGGTAGACACCAAGCCAGGTGGAGATCTCGACGCTTTGGTCCTGCGCGCTTTGTGCGAGCGCGCGCAGGCCGTAGTCGGAGTTGTCGTAGACCTCCTGGCCGTTGCCGGTGCGGATCACGGTCACCGCCCAATCGCCCGCGCGGACGGCGGTGCCGACGGCGGCGGGGCTGGCGGGATCGCTTCCGGCGTTGGTGTCCGGTGCGGCGGCAGGGTCGAAGGTAGGGATCGCGGCCTGGTCCGTGAGGCCGAGGATCGCGCTGCTCCAGTCGCCGCCAAGGAGGATGCTCTCGAACCAGAGCGTCGCGGCGGTGGGATCGTCGACCAGCAGCGGCAGCCAGCCGTCGATGGTGGCGCCAGCCGCCACGGTCCCCTGCAACTCTGGGGTCGGCCCGGCGAGGCTGGCGGCTGGCCGCAGCACGCCGTCGCTGCCGGTGGCGGTGAAATCGGCCATGTTCAGGACGAGCGGCGTCGCGCCGGTGTTCGTGGCCTGCACGTGGGCGAGGAGATAGCCGACCCCATCCGGCGCGGTGGCATTCCCGGCGTTGGCGGACGCGATACGGGCGGCGGCATCGCTTCCGGTTGCCACCTCGATCACGGAGAGACTCCAGGGGCCGGCGGTCGCGGCCTGGCCGAGTGGCGTGAGGGCGGGAAGCGCGGTTTGGGTCTGGGTCTGCATCGGATGTCCTGGCTGGTGGCTGGGGACACGAGCCGGGTCCCGCGTGTGCGGGGGCAGGTGCCCTTCCTTGTATACCGGTCGGTATTCGCGTCCGCATCACCTCGTCGCGGACCCTCGGGCGAGGGGGATCTGACAAGTGACGACGGCTGCCTGGGGATATGGTACCGCGCGTTCGGGAGCGGTGTGAGGTCCCGTTCGGGGCCGAATCGGTGGCCGGTGTGATCCAGACCGGCCCAGGCTGCGTTGTACCGGTCGAAGCACTACGGAGCTGCACCCGGGTTGCAGTTCGTGTGCGCACTACGGGACGACATTGGCGCGACTCGCGACGTCGCTGATGCGTCCATTCCGGAACACCACCCGAAGGCGAGATGGTTCGCCTCGGGCAGGAAAGGAATGACCAGATGCTCGCACGATCGCTGCACGCCGATTTTCTGACCGCCATTACCGAACACCGCGCCCATGGCGCCGTGTCTCCCGCCACCAGCGCCCGCCTGGCCGCCACCCAGGCCGCGTTCACCAGCGATGTCGATGTCGTGAACTACGCGCTGACGCTGGAGCACCTGGAATCCGCCTTCTACAAGCTCGCCAGCCAGTACTCCTTTGGCGCGGACCCGTTCGGCAACTCGATCGACGAGTGGCTGGGCGTGATCGGGGGGCATGAGGATGCCCACGTCGAGGCGTTGACGGGCGTCGTCACCCAGCTTGGCGGCGAGCCGGTCGCGGCAGCGGAGTACGACTTCAAGGTGACCGATGCCGCGAGCTTCCTCGCCACGGCGGCGGCGGTCGAGAATCTCGGGGTCGAGGCCTACGACGGGGCGGGCGCGTCGATCAAGAGCGCGGACATCCTGCTCGCGGCTGGCGGCATCGTGGCCGTCGAGGCCCGTCATGCGGCCTACCTGAACGTCGTCACGGGCGCCTCGCCCTTCCCGGCCGCGGTGGAGACGCCGAAGACGCCGGAGGAAGTGCTGGAGATCGCGGGCCCCTTCATCGTCTCCGGCACCTAGCACCTGTTGTCTTCGACAACACCACCGGCATTCGCTGTCCAGGAAAGCAGGAGCATCCCGATGCACGCATCCACTACCCAACGTCGTTTCGAAGACATGGTGCAGCAGCTGATCGACCGTCATGTCAGCCGGCACAACGGTCTCACCCGTCGCTCGCTGATGCGCAACACGGCTGTCGCCGGGGGCGGGCTCGTCACCATCTCCATCCTCGGTGCAGCCGGCGCATCCGCGCAGGGCGAGGCCTCGCCGGCTGCCAGCCCGGTCACGGAGCCGACCTTCGCGAGTGATGTCGACGTGCTGAACTACGCCCTGACGCTGGAGCACCTGGAGACCGCGTTCTATCGCGATGGACTCGCCACGATCGGGGCGGCGGGCATCACGGCCCTCGGCTTCCAGGAAGGCGTCTTCGATCGCCTCGGGGAGATCGCGGCCCACGAGGCTGCCCACGTCGAGACGCTGACCTCGGTCATCACCCAGCTTGGCGGCGAACCGGTCGCCGAGGCCAGGTATGACTTCGGCTACACCGATGCCGCCGGGTTCGTGGCGACGTCCAAGGTGCTCGAGGATATCGGTGTCAGCGCCTACAACGGCGCGGCCCCCTTCCTGCAGCAGACCCCGGACCTGCTCACCGCCGCCCTCACCATCCATGCGGTGGAGGCCCGTCACGCCAGCTACGTGGCACTGCTGAACGGCGCGGTGCCGTTCCCGGATGCGGTCAACCCCTACCTGACCCCTGGCCAGGTCCTGGAGCTGGCCGGTCCGCTCATCGTCGGTTCCTGACACGTCCCTGGCGCACTCACCAGGGCGTCGCGGGAACACCGTCCGCCGGGCCGCCCGATCCGCACCCTGACCTTCCCCAATCGGGTGGTCTGGCTGGACGCACGAACCGCCCCTTGCTCGCCAGTGCGGGCAGGGGGCGGTTCGCCTGTGTGGGGAGGATGCGGCCCCGGAGGGCACGCCTGGGGTAGACTCGGCGACGGTGGGAGAACAGGATCAGCATCGTCGCAGCGGAAAGGCGTGCCCATGGCCATCGACCAGCAGGAGCGTCCACATCGGACGTTCGACATCGGGGAGGCGTTCGCGACCGGCGATCCCTACGCCACCTATGCGTGGTTCCGCGAGCATGACCCGGTTTCATTCGGGCCGGAGCGGGACTGGGCGCCGCCCGCCGCCAACCTCTTCCGGCATCGGGATGTCTACCGCCTGCTGCGGGACAACCGGCTTGGCAAGGAATGGCGCCGGCTCTACCCGCAGGATGACGCGGCCACAGCCGCCCCCGAGCCGCCCAGCGATCCCGACAGCTTCCACGCCATCGGCGCCAACTGGATGCTCTTCCGCGATCCTCCGGTGCATACCCACCTGCGCGGCCTCGCGAATCTCGCCTTCACGCCGCGCCAGGTCGAGACGATGCGCCCAGAGATCGAGCGCCTCGCCGCGAGCCTGCTCGCCGACCTCAAGGCGGAAGCGGCCGAGACCGGCAGCGCCGACCTGATCATGGACTTTGCGTATCCGTTGCCGACCCTGGTGATCGCGCAGATCCTCGGCATTCCGGAGGAGGATTTCCAGAAGTTCCGGCGGTGGGCCGGGGATATCGCCGCAGCGATCGACTTCCAGCTCGAAGGGCTGGCGGAGTTGCAGGCGCGGGTCGACCAGACGACACGCGAACTGGCCGAGTACCTGCGCTGGGTCTTCTCGTTGCGCAAGGCGGAGCCCCGGGACGATCTCATCTCGCGCCTGATCGCCGCCGACGAGCACGGCAAGCAGCTCGACGAGGACGAGGTGATCGGGACGTGCATCCTGCTGCTGGTGGCCGGTCACGAGACGACCGTCAACCTGATCGGCAACGGGGTGCTCGCCCTCCTACGCAACCCCGATCAGCTGGAGCGTCTGCGAAGCGACCCGTCGCTCGACGCAGGCGCCGTCGAGGAGCTGCTGCGCTACGACTCACCGGTCCAGATGACCCGCCGCATCACGGTGACCGAGGTCGAGATCGGTGGCAAGACGATTCCCGACGGCGTGTTCGTCGTCTGCGGCGTGGCGTCGTCGAATCG
>JBQCJS010000485.1:0-2123 GCA_051952485.1 Thermomicrobiales bacterium
AGGGCATCCATGCCGCCGAGTCCCTTGAAGACCTCCGCGACCACCGGCACGCCGATCACCGGCAGGGGCGTCACCGAGGCGACCATCCCGGGCAGGTGCGCCGCCCCGCCCGCCCCGGCGATGATGGCGCGCAGCCCACGCGCCGCCGCCTCCCGCGCGTAGGCGATCATCTCGTCCGGCGTGCGGTGGGCCGACATGATGCGCACCTCCACCGGCACATCGAATTCCCGCAGCGCGTCGATCGCGGCCTGCATCGTCGGCAGGTCGGAATCGCTGCCCATGATCACGCCAACCAATGGCTGCGGTGTCTCGTTCGGGTCCATCACGTTATCCCTCAGTCCTGTGCGTTCCATCGAGGATGCGGGCGGCATGCGTCGCCCGCCCGAACACCTCGTCGGCATCGTCCCCCACCACGGTGACATGGCCCAGCTTGCGGCCCGGCCGCGCCTCCTTGCCGTAGAGGTGGACATGCACGCCCGGCATCGCCAGCACCTCCGGCAGGCGTGCGGCAGGATCGGAGCCGTCGGCCGGGCCGAGCACGTTCACCGTCGCCACCGCCGGCCCGGCAAGGCCCGTCGCGCCGAGCGGCAGGTCGAGCACCGCCCGCAGGTGCTGCTCGAATTGCGAGGTCTGCGCCCCCTCGATCGTCCAGTGCCCGGAGTTATGCGGGCGCGGCGCCAGCTCGTTCACGTACAGGGTGTCATTGGCGACGAAGAACTCGACGGCCATGATCCCGACCGCCTGCGTCTCCTCCGCGATCCGCCGCGCCATCGCCTCGGCCTCGTGCGCGCGATCGCCCGCGTCCACGAAGGGAATGCGCAGCTCGTTGCAGACGCCGTTCCGCTGCACCGTCTCCACCGCCGGGTAGACCGCCACCTCACCGGAGGGCCGCCGCGCGACGAGCACGGCCAGCTCACGCTGCAATTGCAGGAATTCCTCGACCAGGAGGACCGTGCCGTGCGCCTGCGCGTCGGCGAAGACGGCCCGCGCCTCGTCCTCGCTCCCGGCGATCCAGACGCCCCGGCCGTCGTAGCCACCGCGGGATGCCTTGATCGCGACCGGCCAGCCGTGCGCCGCACCGAACGTGGCGAGGTCCGCGAACGTTTCGACATCGCGGAACGCGGGTACGGGGAATCCCGCCGCGCCGAGTTCGGCCCGTTGCCGCCGCTTGTTCTGGGCCAGGGCCATCGTGGCGGAGGAAGGCCAGACGGCGAACCCGTCCGCCTCCAGCGCGGCCAGGTGCTGCGGATCGACCAGTTCGTGATCGAAGGTCAGCACATCGACCCGCTCGGCCAGCTCCCGCATCCGGACGGGGTCATCCGGCGCCCCGACGATCACCTGCGGCACGACCTTCGCCGCGCCGTCGTCCGCGCGGGCCGCCAGCAGCACCAGCTCGATCTCCAGCGGGATCGCCGCCTGCGCCATCATGCGCGCCAGTTGCCCCGCCCCGACGATTCCTACCCGTCTCCCCTGAACCATGTCACCCCAATCCCCTGTCCGCTGGCAGCGCATCGACCGCGCCCCCTCATCCGGGGGCAGCATACCCTACGCGCCCCCGCCACCCGCCGCGAAGAGCGGAAGGGGCGCCTGCTCGGCGACGGGCGGCTTCGGGAACCCCGGAGGGCCGGAAAGCAATCCGTATCGCGCCCGGATCTCGTCCATCCGGCCCTGGATCGCCGCGACCTCGTCCGGCGAGGCCGACCCCCGGAATCCCCGCGCCGCCTGCCGCTCGTACCGGCGAACGAGGTGAGGGAAGTCCCGGCGGGCGGCATCGAGAAAGGGCCTGGCGAAGCCGTCGCCGATGCGGAGGACGCCCGACATCATCCAGCGGCCGCCGTGGGACGCCACCGCCTCCGCGAGGCGTTCGAGGTCGTCCGCATCGTCGGTGAGGCCGGGCAGGATGGGAGCACAGAAGATCCCCGCCGGCACCCCGGCCACGGTGAGGGCGCGCACCGTCGCGAGCCGCTGCTCCGGCGACGGCGCGCGCGGTTCCAGCAGGCGCGCCAGGTCGCGGTCCAGGGTGGTGATCGTGAGATTGACGCCCACGCGGTTGCGCGCGGCCATCCGGACCAGGATGCCGAGATCCTGCGTCACGGTGGTGGATTTCGTGGTGATGCCGACCG
>JBQCJS010000486.1:0-2383 GCA_051952485.1 Thermomicrobiales bacterium
TCCGCCGCGCCGGACGATGCCGCGGGCGCGAGATCGCGGCGCACCGCCCGCCGGCGACTCCCCCGCCCGATTCCGAGCACGAGGAACGCCGCCAGCAGTCCCAGCCAGCCCGCCCCGGTGAAGGCGAGGACGTAATCCCCCGTGCTCGTCCGGATCACCCCGGCCAGGAAGGCCGCCGTCGCCGCCCCGAGCTGGTGCGCGGCGAAGATCCACCCATAGACGAGCGCCGCCTGCTCCACCCCGAACGAGCGGCCGGCCAGGGCGATGGTCGGCGGCACGGTCGCCACCCAGTCCAGCCCGTAGAAGACGATGAAGGCGACCAGCCCGAAGCGGGGCGAGCCGAAGGCCCACGGCAGCGCCATCAACGACAGTCCACGCAACCCGTAGTAGAGGAAGAGCAGGCGGCGCGGATCGAACCGGTCGGTCAGCCAGCCGGAGGCCGTCGTGCCGATGATGTCGAAGATGCCGATCAGGGCCAGCAGGTTGGCGGCGGTCACCTCCGACATGCCGTGATCGTGTGCGGCCGGGATCAGGTGGGTGCCGATCAGCCCGTTCGTCGTCGCGCCACAGATGAAGAAGGTCCCCGCCAGCAACCAGAAATCGCGGGATCGCACCGCCATCCGCAGCGTGCCGAAGGCCGCCGCGATCGGGTTCCGGCGCGGCGGGGCGGGCGGTTCGGCGCCGGTCGCACCATACGGGCGCAGGCCAAGGTCGGCGGGCCGGTTCCGCGCGAAGATCAGCACCAGCGGCACGACGGAGAGGGTGGCGAGGGAGACCGCGATCGAGACCGACTGCCAGCCGTGGTGGGTCGCCAGCCAGGCGAGACCGGGCAGGAAGACGAGCTGGCCGGTCGCGCTGGCGGCGGTGAGGATGCCGATCACCATCCCGCGCCGGGCGACGAACCAGCGCGTCGCCACCGTCGCCGCGAGGACCGTGGCCATCGAGCCGGTGCCGAGGCCGACCACCACGCCCCACAGGAGATAGAGCTGCCAGGGCGCGGTCATGAAGACGGTCAGGAAACTGCCGGTCGCGATCGCGATCAGGGCAACCGTGACCACACGGCGGATGCCCCAGCGGTCCATCATCGCGGCGGCGAACGGCCCCATGAAACCGAAGAGGATGAGGTTGATCGAGACCGCCAGCGAGATCGTGGCGCGATCCCAGCCGAACGCCTCCTGCAGCGGCACGATGAGGATGCCGGGCGCCGAGCGGAATCCGGACGCCCCGAGCAGCACGATGAAGGTCAGGCCCGCCATCACCCAGGCGTAGTGCAGCGGTTGTGGTGGACGCGATGCCGGTCGTGAAGGCGTGGGGATCGCGGGTTCCGGGGACGGAAGCGACGACGGCGAGGACATGACGGGCTACTCCCATTTCCACGATGAACGAAGCGGGTCCATGAGATCGGCGAGTTCGCGCAGGATCTCCTCGATGGTGCGGTCGCGGGTTCCGGATTCGCGGGCGACACGGTCCTGCGCGGATCGCCACAGCGGGCGGGCTTCCTCCAGCTTCGCGCGTCCGGCGGGCGTGATCGTCACCCTGCGGGCGCGGCGATCCTCGGCGGGCGCGATGCGGATGAATCCCTGTCGCTCCAGGGGGCTCAGGTTGCGGGAGAGGGTGGAGCGGTCGAGGTCGATGGCGGTGGCGAGGTCCGTCAGCGTGATGTCCGCCGGTGCGCGGGCGAGGGTCGAGAGGAGCGAATACTGGGTGGTGACGAGGCCGCTCGGGCGGATCGCCTCGTCGTAGATGCGCGTCAGGACACGGTCGATCCGCCGTACGGACGTGCAGAAGCAGGTCGACCGCATCCAGCCGTCCCCGAGAGCGGATTCGGTCTCCGGGCCGGCCCGGAGGTCGTCGCGTGAATCAGTCATGGCAGTCCCCCGGATGCGTGCATATACACGCAAATCATTCTGGGAGGCGGCAACGGCCCTGTCAAGCAAGCCGTTCTCCCGTCCCGCTCGCCGCCCTGCCTGGATGGCCGGCGGGACGGAGGGGATCAGGCATCGGGAAGCGTGAACGTCCCTTCCAGCACGAAGACCGCCTGCCCGCCGATGCGGACGCGCCGGCCCTCCTCGGCCAGGGTGACGCGGAGATCGCCGCCGCGGGCGCTCAGTTGCTTCGCCGGGAGGACCGTCGTGCCGAGGCGATCGGCCCAGTAGGGCGCGAGCGTGCACTGGATGGAGCCGGTCACCGGGTCTTCCGGGATGCCGAATGCCGGGGCGAACATCCGGCAGACATAGGCCGTCTCCCCGTCGTCGCCGGGAGCCGTCACGACACCCGAACCCGGCTCGATGCGGGAGAGCGCCGCGATATCGGGCGCCAGGGTGCGCACGGTGTCGGCCCCGGCGAAGACGGCATAGAGATCGCGCCCGCCGTCGAGCACGCG
>JBQCJS010000487.1:0-4861 GCA_051952485.1 Thermomicrobiales bacterium
GCATGTGACGCTGGTGCCGGATGGCATCGCCTACGTGCTGGTCTGCTACGTCCCCGACCTGCTGCACGATGTCGTGGAACCGCTCCGTGCGGCGGGGTACGCCGACGACGAGATCCGCACCCTCGGCGACCTCTCCAGCGTGCTGTAGGAGTGGGCCGGCGGTGATTCGCCGGGTCTCTGCGGAGGGGACTTCTCGCGGTACGGTCTCCGCTGTCCGGCCATGCCGCGCCCTCGACCACGCACCCACCACACCGGTCATCCCGAGCCCTTCGGCTACGCTCATTGGATTGTCCAGACTGACCTGGCATTGCGCTGAGATCTCGGCGAACCAGTGGTCCGAGGGTTCGCCCTACGAAGTGGTTCGTCCGAATCGCCTGGCAGTCCGGCCGTTTGTGGGGCCGCATTCATGGCGGCCCCACCAGGCACGCTCAGGACACGTTAGCCTAGACAGTCCACTCAGGATGAACTCCGCGGCGCGGGGACGACCAGCGCATCGGGGATGAAGCGCAGTCGAAGGGCTCAGTGGGCTGTCAAGCCTACGGTGTCCCGTGCCAGGTTGGCGGGCCGACATGCAGTCGGCCCCTACGAACGATTGGATTGGCGACCGTTTCGGTCGAGCCACAACCACGTCGTCGGGCGAACCCTCGGACCATCGGTTCGCCGCCCACCGGCACAGTGGGCTTGACGATCCACTCGGGATGACACCAACGCGGGCCGGATCAGGATGCGGCGGCGGCCGGGACGCCGAAATCGACATCCTCCGTCGTGACGATCCCGGCCTCGCGGCCCGGCGCCCCCTGCCACGACCAGTACAGGTTCGTATGCGCGATCACCTTGTCCGGGGTCGGCGCGCCCCACTCGGAGAGGTCCTCGGTCGAATGCGCGTCACTCACGAGCACCGCGTCGTAGCCGCGCGTGAACGCCCCGTGCAGGGTCGACCGCACGCAGGCGTCCGTCTGCGCGCCGGAGACGATCAGCTTGCCGACCCCGAGTTCCGCCAGCACATCCTCCAGGTTCGTCGCCTCGAAGGAGTCGCCGTACTGCTTCTCGATGTGCGGCTCGTCGGCGTGATGATCGAGTTCTGGCACGATCTCCCAGGTCTCGGTTCCTTTGGGCAGCTCCTCGCTGTCGTGCTGCACCCACACGACCGGCACATCCGCCCCGCGCGCCTTCTGCACGAGGGTGGCGATGTTCGCCACCACGGCGTCCCGCTCGTGGGCGGACTGCATGACGCCATTCTGGACGTCGATCACGATGACGGCGGTGTTCGGGCGTTGGTCGAGCGTGGTCATGGATGCTCCTCAGCTGGGTCGATCCGGGCGAGGCCATCGTGTCTCGATGCACCTGCCTCGCCACGTCATTCAGCATAGGATGGAATGCGGACAGATTCCTCCCGCGATCGGTGGTCGATTCCGCGCCAGCGATGGCGTCCCCTGTGCGACGATGACCGCAGCGATTCGTCCCCGTACGGAGGTCAGGTTCCCATGCGCGTCGGCTTCCAGCTCTCCCGCTTCGTCTACCCCGGTGGCGATGCCGCCATCGGCCCATCCTTCACCGAGATCGTGCAGGCCGCCGACGAGGGTGGCTTCCATTCCTTCTGGGTGATGGACCACTTCTTCGAGATCGCCAACAGCGGCCTGCCGTCGGACCCGATGCTGGAGGCCTACACCACGCTCGGGTTCGCCGCCGCCCACTCGAAGGCGCTCAGGCTCGGGGCGCTCGTCACCGGCGTCACCTACCGCTACCCCGGCATCCTCCTGAAGACCGCCACCACGCTCGACGTCCTCTCCGGCGGCCGGAGCTACTTCGGGCTGGGCGCCGCCTGGTTCGAGCAGGAACATCTCGGGCTCGGCGTGCCCTTCCCACCATTGAAGGAACGCTTCGAGCTGCTGGAGGACACGCTCCGGCTGGCCCACCAGATGTGGAGCCCGGACAACGGGCCGTTCGATGGCACGCACCTCCATCTCGCCGAGACCCTCTGCGAGCCGCAGCCGGTCGCGAAACCGCATCCTCCGATCATGATCGGCGGCAGTGGCGAGCAGAAGACGCTCCGCTTCGTCGCGACGTACGCGGACGCCTGCAACCTCTTTGGCGGCCCGCACCTGGCGCACAAGCTGGACGTGCTGAAGCGCCACTGCGACGACGTGGGGCGAGATTACGCCGAGATCGAGAAGACCACCATGATCTTCGCGGGCCGCTCCTTCGACGGCGCCCACCAGGACCGCCCCGCATCCGCGGTGCTGGACGAGATTCGGGAGCAGGCGGCGTTGGGCATCGACCACGTCATCATGAAGCTGCCCGCGCTGGAGGATGCCGAGACGATGCGCCGCCTCGCCGACGAGATCGTCGAGCCGGCCAGCGAGATCGTCGTTGCCGGCCGCTAATCGTTGCCCACACACCGCGACCGCGCAGAGGATCGCTCCCCCGCGCGGTCGCGGTGTCCCTTCGCGCCGTCTCTGCAGTCTTTGGGCTCAGGCTCCCGGGGTCGCCTCAGGGGTGGCGGCCGGGGAAGCCACAGGCGAAGCAGCCGGAGTCGCCCCTGGCGTGGCGCTTGCTCCCTCCAGTACCGAGACCGCCGTGAGCAGGACAATGTCGGTCCCGTTGATCCGGGCGATCTCGCCATCGACTGTGACGGGCACGCGAACATCGGGCACCACGCCCTTGCCCTCCAGGTTCAGGTTTTCGGTGCCAGCCCAGGTGAAGCGGCCCACGGTGTACTGGAACACGAACCCCAGTGGCATCTTCACCTGGTCGATGTTGCCTCCCGCCCCGGCCGTCGCGTATTGGCCAACGATGACCGCACGTCCCTGTGCCTGCATAGATTGCGAGAAGAACTCGCACGAACTGCCACAATTCTGGTCCACAAGGATTGCCACCGGCCCGGTGTAGGCGAGGTCCGGCTTCGGAGAGCTGGCCTTCCAGTCTGGCGTGAACTCCCGGACCAATCCGCCAGCCGCATCGTCCCAGGCCCAGCCATCGAAAACGTGCGCATCCATTGGCTGGTCAGCAGCAAAGAAATACGACTCCATGGTGAGGTAGAGCCCGGCCCAGCCACCCGTGTTCCCGCGCATGTCGATCACAATCCCGCGCGAGTCGGGTTGCCCCTTCGTGTAGTTCAACGCCGCTTCCAGGACGGCGATCCGCTCCGGGATGTCCTCCTCGAAGTCCGCCCACTTGATTACGGTGTAACCGTTCAGGTCCGTGTAGGAACTGGTCTCCAGCGGGGCCGGATCGCTACCCGGAACGACCGTAGGCTGCGGCGCGCCCACTGGATACTGACCCGCGATCATGTCGACCATGCGGACCTGATCGTCTCCCGGCTGGACGAAACCGATCGATACGGTTGCGCCCACCGGAAAAAGGAGCGACCCCGCCGTCTGCAGGATCTGGAGTTTCTCCGGGGTGGAAATGCCGGAGCCCAGCAGCCAGGCGGGGACCGTCTCGCGATGCTGCGCGATGGTCTTACCGTCGATGGAGACGATCTGGGTGCCCGGAACCCAGCCGGCATCGTGGGCCGGCCCACTCTCCCCGACGGTCACGATGAAGAGGTTGTCGCCCAGGCCGGCGGCAGGGTCTTCGGGATCGGCGGACATCGCCTCGCCCTGGGCGCCGATGTTGCCAAGGTATCCCTGCGCCACCTGACCGGCGTAGGCCCGTACGATCTGGACACCGTCAGCAGTCGTGGGGGACACCGCGACGTGCGCATCGACGACGCCAGTGGCGATCTGGTTCAGGATTGCGAAGTACGCCACCGGGTTCTGGGTGTCTTGCGCCTGCTGCATCATCGGCACGTACTGGGTCCGAATCGCCTCCCAGTCGATACCTCGCAACTCGGTGAACGCGTACCGCTGTTCCAGCCGGTCGATCAGGCTGTTCAGGGCAGCGACCCAGGACTGATCCGAGTAATCGGGCGAGGCGACCGAGCCTACTTCCAGCGTGTCCATCGTCACGGTCGCCGAACGATCGAACGTCGCCTGGCCGTCGGTACCCAACGTGACCTCGGTATATCCTGCGTCGATCGGCTGGCGTTCGTCATCGGCGGTGAACCACTGTCCGTCCGGGCCAGACGCCGAGGGAAACAGTTGCCCATCGTCCTCGGCGAAGGCCAGCAACGAGCCGGACGTGAACCGTCCGGTCCGGGCGTCCTGGAGATAGGAGGTCATTCCACTCTGTTCGAACTGTTCGAGATAGGAATCGCCCACGATGTTGGAGCCTACGACGAGGGCAAGGACTATCAGGCCGTCTTCTCCGCTCCCGTCGCCATCGATGTCGAATGCGGCTCCGGCCGGCGCGATCGGCAGCCTCACCTGATAGGTCCCCGGCTCCGACGTGAAGAGCGGCGACGTGGCCTGGCCGATGATCTGACTGGCGCGAGGCGCGAACGCTCCGGTGTTCCGGGGAACCTGAAACGAGGCATCGATCAGCGCGACCGTGGGGTTGGGATAGATGATCGCGGCGGCAAAGTTCTCCGCGCTGAGGGTGCCGACAACCGAAGATGGACCATCTCCGTTCGCTGGTGTTGTCGTGTCCTGGGCGGCGGCAAGTGCGGGAAAGGCGAGTGTCACGACGAGCATCAAGGCGAGAATCCGATGGCGCACTGGGCTTCCTCTCGATCCATGATGGGTGAGAATGGTCTGTCCTGGCGTGTGCCTCGTATCTCCCTTCGCGCAAGCATCGCGTAACGTGAATACTGTCCCGCAGGCAACGATGCAACCGGCATGCCACTTCCCGGTCCCGGCTGCCAACCGTCATCGCACGAGCCTCATGCGGACGAATCCCGACCGCGGCCCGGGAGACAATTGCCCTGGCTCGGTGTGGCGAACCCGGACTGCGGTTCCGACGTTGCACCAAGCGGGGAGAC